>CADEEX010000312.1 GCA_902826465.1 uncultured Acidobacteriota bacterium | reverse complement strand
TTTTCCGTGACCAGCTGATCGCGATTGCTGGTGAAGTCGCCACCCACTTCAATCTTGTCGTTGAAGGCGCCCACGGCGCCTTTGTCTTCCGGCAGCAAGCGAATAAGGAACTGTTCGGCGGCCCGCTTCAGCAGGTCGATCGACGCTGTCATGCTGCCGCTGGTATCGAGCATGACCACGACGGTGATGGGCTGTGTCTCGTTGTCGAAGACCAGCAGCTCCTGGACCTTGTCGTTGTCCAGAACCTCGAAGTCTTCCTGGACGAGATCGGGGATCAGGCGATTCTGGGCATCAGTCACCGTGGCGAACAGGGACACAATCTGGGTGTCCGCCCTGAATGTTGGCTGTTGAGCCGCGAGAGGCACGCTGGCCAGCGTCACTGCGGTCGCCGCGCCGAGCGCCAGCCGCAACAGCGCAGGCGGGCGAACCCAGGGTCGCGTCGTGGTAAGGAACCCCATGCCCACAGCTTAGCGCAGCGACGCTTTCATGCCCGCGCCTATTGGAGGAATCGGATGCCCGACTTGACCGGTCGGATATGGGGCATGTAAACTGTGCGGCGATCTTGAGATTCAATCTCGCTTCTGTCTTTTTCCTTTCCTGATACCGAGACTGAGATGCTGCAGGCGTTCGTCATCACCCTCCGCGAGGGGCTCGAAGCGTTTCTCATCGTCGCCATCAGCCTGGCCTACCTGAGGAAGAGTGGCCGTCGAGAGCTGATTCCTGCCGTGCATTGGGGCATTGGGCTGGCGGTCGCCATCAGCATTGGTGCTGGCTACCTGTTCTCCAGGGCGTCGAACCAGGCGTTGTGGGAAGGGATTCTAGGCCTCGCGGCGGCGGTGTCTGTCGCGTCGCTGACGATCCACATGTGGCGCCACGCGCGCCGCATCAAGGGCGAGATCGAGGGGCGACTTTCAGCTTCCACCGGTGCCACTGGCTCGGCGGCCTGGCTTGGCGTCTTTGCCTTTACCTTGCTCATGATCACTCGTGAGGGGATGGAGACGGCCCTCCTCATGGGAACGCTCTTGTTCCAGGTGAAGTCGGCCAGCATCATCATCGGCGCCTCGCTCGGCGTGCTCGCCGCAGCCGGCATAGCGTCGCTCTGGTCACGATACGGTCATCGCGTGAACCTCGGGTTGTTCTTCCAGGTCACCGCCGTGTTCCTGATGGTGTTCGTGGTGCAGCTATTCATTTACGGCTTCCACGAGTTGACAGAGGCGAACATCTTTCCGTACAGCGAACCGCTCCACTGGGCGACCGAACCATACGGGCCCGACGGGCGCTATGGCCAATGGCTGACCTATCTGCTTGTGGCGATGCCGCTTGGCTGGCTGCTGTTCAGTTCGCTGGTGCCACGCCGTGCGCACGTGGTTCAGCAGTCCGCGAAAGCCTAGCGACGAGCTCGGCCGGACGCTCCCTTCGCCTGTAGAATCGCGGGGTCATGGCGTCAATGCCCGACGTTGGCCCTCGGCCTCGCCGGCAGTACATCGACTGGGCGCGCGGAATCGCCGTGCTCATCATGATCCAGGCGCATACGCTCGATGCCTGGACCCGTGCGTCATCGCGATCGGACCCTGCCTTTCAGTGGCTCTCGATGCTCGGTGGGTTTGCGGCTCCGCTGTTCCTCTGGTTGGCAGGGCTGTCGCTGGCCCTGTCCGCTGAGCGCGGATTGGAACGGTCGGGAAGTCGCCGCCAGGCAATGAATGCCGCCGTCAGGCGCGGCGCCGAGATCTTCATCCTTGCCTTCGCCTTCCGGCTTCAGGCCTTCATCGTCAGTCCCGGCAGTTGGCTGGTGACGATCTTTCGCGTCGACATCCTCAACGTGATGGGGCTGTCGCTGATGGCCACCGCACTACTGTGGGGTGCCTCCCGAGGTGCGCGATCCGCGGTCCTGTCGTCGGCGACTGCCGCGATCGTGGTCGCGATGAGCACGCCTCTCGTGCGCGCCGCGCAGTGGGTCAACGCGCTGCCCCTCTGGATGCAGTGGCACATTCGCCCCTTCGGGGATCACACAACCTTTACGCTTTTTCCGTGGGCCGGCTTCGTGTTCGCCGGGATGGCCGCTGGCGTCCTGCTCGCGCGTGCCGGCCGCCCCCATCACGAGCGGCGTGTCCTCGGCGGCTTCGCGTTGGCAGGGGCCGCACTTGTCTGGTTCGGATTTTGGGCATCGCACCAACCAAGCCTTTACCACTCGTCCTCTTTCTGGACCTCGTCGCCGACCTTCTTCGCGATTCGCTCAGGGGTGATGCTCGCGGCGCTGGCGATCCTGTTTGGGGTGAACCTGCTGGGACGGCTCCCCGGCGGTGCCGCCCTTGCGACGTTCGGTCGTAACTCCTTGTTTATCTATTGGATACACGTAGAGATCGTGTACGGCTACACCACGTGGCCGATTCGTGGCCGGTTGCCGTTGTGGGCCACCGCCGTGGCCTTTGTGGTGTTCACGATTGCGATGTATAAGACCATCGGGTTACGGGACCGGCTGGCTGAGCAATGGCGTGTGCGAGGCCTCCGAAAGGCCAGCGCCGGGGCCGTACCGGCGTAAGTTGCACAGCAATAGCCATTTGTTTTGGTAGAATCCGGGCTTTTGGGCCACTTACCGAGCCCAACCGTCGAGCCGTCGGGACTCTGTCTATGATCAACGTTGCCGCTATTCGGATGCAGCAGTTCGGGGTCCAGTTCTACCAGGCATCACTCACCGCCAGCGATATCGACAAGCTCGTACGGTTCGAAGTCCTGAACTACGGCGACTCCGGACAGTCGGGCGTGCGCGGCAGCAAGCCACGGCCTGGCGCCGCTGCGCCGTCCAAGGTCAACTGGGATCTACTGGAGCGGCGCATCGCCTCGAGCGAGAAGGCCTACCAGCGGCAGATCATCCGCCGGAAGATAGACGAGCTCGTGCAGTACTACGAGCAGTGCCGTCAGGCGCGCGATCTTCCTTCGATCCCTGGCGCCGTGATCATCAGCTGCGACGAGAAGCTGTCGTTTCAGGCGTCCGGTGATGACAGCCGCGTCGGCATTTTGAAGGTGCCCGAACGGGAGGGCATACTGCGCGCGATTGATGGTCAGCACCGCCTGTTGGCGCTGCACGCCGACATCGAACGCTTTGCCGGCGAAGAGTTCAGCGTTCCGGCAATCATTTTCGACCGCCTGCCAGAAGATCACGTCGTCCAGATGTTCGTCACCATCAATGCGAAGCACACGCGCTTGAACGCGTCGCACCTGGTCAGTTTGTCTGGCCGTCAACTCTATCGCGACGAGTCGCTGGCGACGGCGCACGAAGTGGTGCGCGCGTTGAACGATCGGGAAGATTCGCCGCTCTACGACGAGATCAAGCTGCTGGGCGTGGGCAGCGGCAAGGTCGCGCAGGCGCCGCTGGCGCAGGAGCTCAAGAAGTTGTTCGCGTCAGACGCCTTCAGTGGCAAGCGGTCGGCCGACCCGCATGAAGAGGCGAAGAAGTTCTTCGTCAACTACTTCAAGCAGATTGCGCTGGTGTTCAACGGCGCCTGGAACGGTCGCAAGTACAGCATCCGGTCCGCCGCGGCGTTGCGCGCTTTTATCCGGGTCGCTCCGGATGTGATTCGCCGACTGGATCAGGAGCACGCGGAGCGGGCCGACTTCCGCGCCATCGGTCGCGTGATTGCGCCATGGGGCCGGCGCATTGGCGACCTTCGGTTCGAGACCGAAGGGCAGTGGACGCGGGGCGGGACGACGGTGGAATCGCTGACCAAGGAACTGAAGCTGGCCCTCCAGTATCCCGAGGGTGCCGCCGTTTAGCCACGGTCGGGATACGCGCCAAAATACAGAGTGCAATGCCGGGCCGATCCGGCCTGGCGTTGTCACCCGTGTCAGCTATCCTGCTACAGTCGCTGTTCGGTCGTTCTTCACGTCATGTCCTCATTGATCATCACAGGCGGAGCCGGTTTCATCGGCTCCAATCTCGTCTACCGCGCTCTTCGCGACACGTCGGGCCCACTCGTGGTCGTCGACAAGCTCACCTACGCCGGCAGCCTCCTGAATCTGACCGAGGCGCTGGCGAACCCCCGCGTCACCTTTGTCGAAGCCGACATTGCCGATCGTGAGGCGATGGACGCGGTGCTCGCGGCCCACCGGCCTCGCGCGATCATGAATCTGGCGGCGGAGACACACGTCGATCGCTCGATCGACGGTCCTGCAGCCTTTGTCCAGACCAACATCGTCGGCACGTTCGTGCTGCTGCAATCGGCGCTCGCGCACTATAAGACGCTGGCCTCGCACGAGCAACAGCGGTTTCGATTTCTGCATATTTCGACCGACGAGGTCTACGGCACCCTCGGCGCTGACGGTCTGTTCAGCGAGACCACGCCGTACGCGCCGAACTCGCCTTACGCTGCGAGCAAGGCGTCCGCGGATCACCTGGTCCGCGCGTATTTTCATACCTACGGTTTCCCTGTCGTCATCACCAACTGCTCGAACAATTACGGGCCGTTTCAGTTTCCGGAGAAGCTCATTCCGCTGATGATCCTCAATGCCCTCGAAGGGCGCGCGCTGCCGATCTATGGCGACGGCGGCAACGTTCGCGATTGGCTGCACGTCGAGGATCACTGCGACGGTCTGCTGGCCGCCCTGGAGCGGGGCCGACTCGGCGAGAAGTACAACGTCGGCGGCGGCAACGAGCGGACCAATCTGCAAATCGTCGATCGCCTGTGCGAGACGCTCGAACAGCTGCGTCCCGCCTCGACGAATCCAGCGCTGGCCGACAAGGGCAGCTACGTCGCGCTCAAGAAGTTCGTGGCCGACCGTCCAGGCCACGATCGCCG
The DNA here is from genome assembly GCA_902826465.1 of uncultured Acidobacteriota bacterium. GTDB lineage: Bacteria > Acidobacteriota > Vicinamibacteria > Vicinamibacterales > CAVVIG01 > CADEEX01. Next base: position 882 of record CADEEX010000312.1, on the reverse strand, counting down.
CTACGCGATCGACGCGACGAAGATTCGGCACGAGCTTGGTTGGGCGCCCCGCTTCGACTTCGAGTCGGGATTGCGCGCGACGGTCTCGTGGTATCTCGAGAACGCGGCCTGGTCGGCGGGTGTGCAGTCCGGCCGCTACGATCGCGAGCGACTCGGGCTGAAGCCGTCGGTGTAACGTCATGAAGGGCATCGTTCTCGCCGGCGGCTCCGGCACTCGGCTTCATCCTCTGACCCGCGCCGTCAGCAAGCAGTTGCTGCCGATCTACAACAAGCCGATGGTGTACTACCCGCTGTCGACGCTGATGCTGGCCGGTATTCGCGAGATCCTGGTGATTACCACACCACAGGATCAGTCGGCGTTTCAGCGTCTCCTCGGCGACGGTGCGGCGCTCGGTCTGCAGATCGAGTACCGCGCGCAGCCGAGCCCCGACGGCCTGGCGCAGGCCTTCATCATCGGCCGCGAGTTCGTCGGCGGCGATCGTGTGGCGCTGGCGCTCGGCGACAACATCTTCTACGGCGCGCATTTCTCCGACTACTTACGGGTGGCTGCTCAGCGTACGCATGGCGCCACCGTCTTTGGCTACGCGGTGCGCGACCCAGAACGCTACGGTGTGGTGGAGTTCGACGCCGCAGGACGCGCCGTGAGTCTCGAAGAAAAGCCCAGTAAGCCGAAGTCGTCATACGCGGTCACGGGACTGTATTTCTACGACAACCAGGTGCTCGACATCGCCGCCTCGCTCAAGCCGTCTCCGCGAGGCGAACTCGAGATTACTGATGTCAACCGTCGCTACCTCGAACGCGGTGAGTTGCACGTCGAGAAGCTCGCGCGTGGCATCGCCTGGCTCGATACGGGCACGCACGAGTCGCTCGTGCAGGCTGGTA
>CADEEX010000311.1 GCA_902826465.1 uncultured Acidobacteriota bacterium | reverse complement strand
TTCGAGGTCCTGAATCGTTTCGAACAGCGGCACGGCCATGATGGCGGCGGGGGCTTGTCCATGCGGCCGATAGAGGCCGGCTTCCTTCAACAGCACATAGACCTCGAGCAGGTCGGAGACGCTCTCCGACTTCGAGATGTTGTACGTCGTGATGCAACCGGCGCCATACAGCTCACGCGCTTTGGCCGCGGCATGGACAATCGCGAGTTCCTTGGCGGTCTCTTCCGCATAGACAGCATAGGGACTCGCAAGCGGACGTTCGCTCGCGAGTTCATGGCGCAGCAGTGCCACCCGTGCAGCTTCGTCGAGTGCGCGGTAGTCATCCGCCACGCCCGCGACCTTGAGCAGGTCGGCCACGACGCGTTCGTGGACATCGGCGTTCTGCCTCAGGTCCAGCGTTGCGAGATGGAAGCCGAAGGTCTCGACGGCGCGAATGAGCCGACCCAACGCACCGCCGCTCGCCAGCAGCTTTGCAGCCGGTTCGTTCAGCGCATGCGCCAGCGTGACGAGATCGGCACGCAGGTCCTCGGGTCGCAGATACGGCTCGGCGACGCGCCTTCCGGGTCTGGGCGGCGGACGCCCGACAAGCGCCTGGTACGTCGCGGCCAAGCGCGAATACATGCCGCTCAACGCGCGACGATACGGCTCGTCGCTGCGGGCCTCGTAGTCGTCTCCGCTGCGGTCGGCCAACGCCTGCAGCTCTGCCGTGGGTTTGGCCATTTCGCTCGAGATCGACAGCTCCTTGTCGAGCAAGTGGAGCTTCGCGAGATAGTCGTTCAGCGCCGTTTCCGCTCCGCGACCCAGCGCGAGCTGCAGCGACTCCGCATTCACGAACGGATTGCCGTCGCGATCGCCGCCGATCCAGCTGCCCAGCTTCAGGAAACTGCGTGGCCTCGCCTTCAGCAATCGCTCCCACCGCGAGTACAGCGCGGGAAGCGTCGGCAGGAACACGTCACGCAGGTAAGCCTGTGCAATCGCGACTTCGTCGGCCACATACAGGCGTTCCCTGCGCAGCGGCCGGGTCTGCCACAGCAACGCGATCTGCCTGACGATCGCCTCTTCGATGACATCGCCATCGGGTGTCTCGGCCAGGCCTGCATCCCGCAGCAGCATCAGCTCTGCGATGCGCGTGCGATGGTCGATCATGCTCTTGCGCATCACTTCCGTCGGATGCGCCGTCAGCACCGGCACGATCAGCGCCTTGTCGAGCAGTGCATTGACGTCGTCGAGCGGGGTTCCCTCTGCCGCCAACCTGTCAAGGACACTCGGCAAGTCCGCCCCGCTTTCGCGGCTGACGCCCTGGCGGTCTTCCGCAAGGTTGGCCAGCATGGAAAACAGCATGAAGCTGCGGACGAAGGACAACGTGTCGTCCAGCGAGAGTGCGTCGAGGTCGAGGTTCAGCGCCTCCGCGTCGGTGGTCCCGCGGTGCCGGCTCACCGAGGTCGCTCGAATGCGCTCAATGCGTTCGAACAGCGCTTCCCCACCGTAGGCCCGGATCACGTCGCCCAGCAGCTTGCCCAAGTAGCGGATGTCGGCGTTCTGCGCGATGGGGGGCGGACTGGCGGTGACTGACATGAAGCGACGTCCTCGTGGGCAGGGGTGATGCGCACCTCGATGGGGCGTGACGCCCGGCCTATGCCCGGGTTTCACGGGTGCACGCTCACCCCATGCAAGTTACCGGCCAGCGAGAACCCAACGCCATGCGCGTACTGTCTGCGGTCTGTCCTAGAATGTCGACCCCGGAGCAGCGAGCCACAGACAGCCCGCAGCGCCCATGTCGCCTGGAGCCACTTCATGAAGATTCGCGGGTTTGCGTTGGGGTTGCTGACGGTGGGCCTGGCGGCCGCCCATGCCCAGGGCGCGACACCGGCCGCATCGGTGTCCACGGCCCAGATCGATGCGCTCTATCCCCAGCTGCAGGACGTCTATGTCGACCTGCACCGAAATCCCGAGCTCGCCTTCCAGGAAACCCGGACTGCCGCCTTGCTCGCGGAAAAGCTGCGCGCCCTCGGCTTTGAGGTCACCACGGGCGTCGGCCGCACGGGCGTCGTCGAGATCCTGAAGAACGGCGCCGGCCCGACGGTGATGATGCGGACCGAGATCGACGCGTTGCCGGTCGCCGAGAAGACCGGCCTGCTGTTCGCCAGCACCGTGACGGCACAGAATGCGAGCGGCCAGACCGTGCCCGTCATGCATGCATGCGGTCATGACCTGCACATGACGGCGTGGCTCGGCACCGCGACGGTGATGGCGCAGAACCGTGCACGCTGGCATGGCACGTTGATGATGGTCGGCCAGCCTGCGGAGGAAGCGCTGAGTGGCGCGCGGGCGATGCTCGCAGACGGCCTGTTCACGCGGTTCCCGAAGCCCGACTACGCCCTGTCCCTGCATGATGACGACACGATGCCCGCGGGCACTATCGGCTATCGCCCCGGACTGTTCCGCGCGATGTCCGATGCCGTGACGATCACTGTGTATGGTCGCGGCGGGCACTCCGCCATGCCGCACAACACCGTCGACCCGGTCGTGCTCGCATCCCGCATCGTGCTTGCGTTGCAGACCATCGTGTCGCGCGAGAATAACCCGGTGGATCCGGTCGTGATCACCGTCGGCGCCATCCAGGGCGGCACGCAGGGCAACGTCATTCCCGATGAAGTCCGGCTGCTGCTGTCGGTCCGAACGTACTCAGAGGCGGTGCGCGCAAGGACGCTGGCTGCCATCCGTCGCGTCGTGCGTGGCGAAGCCATCGCCGCCAACGCGCCGAAGGAACCGCGGGTCGATGCGCCGGAAAAAGGCAACGCGATGGTCTACAACGATCCTGCCGTGACGACGCGACTGGTCACGGCCTTGCGCCGCGAACTCGGGCAAGCGAAGGTCGTCGAGATGCCGCAGAAGATGACGTCGGAGGACTTCGCCGAGTACGGGCTGGCCGGCGTTCCGTCCGTGCTGCTGCACATCGGCGCCGTCGATGCCGTCGATCTGGCGAAGTCACGCGAATCGGGCATTCCGTTGCCCGCACCGCACTCTTCCGAATGGGCGCCCGTTCTCGAGCCCACGCTGAAGGGCGCGATTCACGCCGAAGTCGCAGCGCTCCTCGAACTGTTCGCGCGACGCTAGCGCGCCGCCCCTCCCGGCAGCGCAAGCGCGACGAACTCGCCGCTGTACCCGGCGCCTGAAATGGGAACGATCAGATACTGCTTGCCGTTCAGCATGTACGTCATCGGCGAACCCGTCTGCGGGGCAGGCAAGTAGACGGCACCCACTTCGCTGCCCGTCATCTTGTCATAGGCCCGCAGCATCGAACCGCGGCGTCCGCCCGGTGTCGTGCCGAATCCGGGCTCGCCTGAAACGACGAGCGGGCCCATCACCAGCACACCCGTCCGGCCATTGGCCCGGCCGGTGCGCGGAATGTCGAGGCCTTTCAACGCCGGATGATTCTTCACGGCATCCGGCGTTTCGCCATGCGCCACCTGCCAGGCGATCTCGCCCTGGTTGAGGTCGATTGCCGAGATCGTGCCGTACGGCGGCTTGAGCAACGGCAGGCCTTGCACGGTGACATTGGCACCGGCCGCTTCACCCGACGACGCGCCGACGACGGGCGCAGCGGCGGGGGCCGCAGCAGCGGGATCGCGTGCGAGACCGTTGACGTACGCGAAGTCCTCCGGCTTCGGTCCCGGCACGAGGCCGATCACCGACGGACTGCGGAACGAGTAGACGAAGAAGCGGTTCGTCTCCGGATCGAACGCGCCGCCCGGCCAGTTCACCCCGCCCGTCGACGACGGCACCATCAGGAGTCCCAGCGGGCCTTCCCATTTGCTGACCGGCGGCGGCGTGAACAGCGGGCCCATCTTGTAACGTGACACCACCTTCAGCGCCTCGGCCCGGAGCTCCGGCGTGAAATCGATCAGGTCGTCATTCGTGATGCCCTGCAGGTCGAACGCCTTCGGCTTCGTCACGAAGGGCTGCGTAGGCGAATACTTTTCCATGGGCACGTCGCCCGCCGGCACCGGACGCTCTTCAATCGGCCACACGGGCTTGCCTGTCTCACGGTCGAACACGTAGAGCCAGTTCTGCTTCGTCGGCTGTGCCAGGGCCTTGATCCTGCGGCCGTCGACGGTGATGTCCGCCAGCACCGGTGCCGCCGGGATGTCGAAGTCCCAGACGCCGTGGTGCACCAGCTGGTAGTGCCACTTGCGCTTTCCCGTCTTGATGTCGAGCGCAACGACGCTTTCGCCGAACAGGCCGGCACCCGGGCGATGGCCGCCGTAGTAGTCACCGGTCGGCAGTTCGACAGGCAGGTAGACCAGCCCGAGTTCCTCGTCCACCGACATCTGCGCCCACACGCCGACATTGCCGGTGTACTCGGCGGAACCGTCTTCCCACGTCTCGTAGCCGAACTCGCCCTTCTTCGGAATCGTGTGGAAGATCCACAGGCGCTTGCCGGTGCGCACGTCGAAGCCGCGGATGTAGCCCTTCTCGTGGATGCGGCTCTTCGGCACGCTGCCCGGCAGGTGGGCCGCGCCGATGACGATGACGTCGTTGCCGATGATGGGCGCGGAATGCAGGCCGATCTCGCCGGTCTCGAGATCGATGTCCTGGTCCATGTTCTGCTTGAGGTCGACGACGCCATTCGTGCCGAAGCCGCGCACGGGCACGCCGGTCTTCGCATCGAGGGCGATCATCCGGTAGCCAGGAGTCACATAGAGTATGCGGCTGTCCTTGCCGTCGCTCCAGTACGCAAGGCCGCGGCCCGAGAGGCGCCGTGGCGCCGCGGCACCGCGCTTGCCTTCGTCTTCACGATGCACCCACAGCAACTCGCCGGTGGCCGCGTCGAGCGCCACCACGGAGCGACGCGTACCGGCCGTCGTGTACAACACTCCACCCACCATCAGCGGCGTGGACTGCAGGTTGAACTCCGCCTGCGGCCCGAGCGCATCCGTCTTGAAGCGCCATGCGACCTCGAGGTCCTTGAAGTTCTCGCGGTTGATCTGCGTGAACGGCCGGTAGCGCCAGCTCGCGAGGTTGCCCCCGTACGTGCGCCATTCGTTGTCGGCATCGGCCGGTCGTGGCTCGGCCGCCGTGACCGACCCGACTGCCACCAGTTGAACCGCTGCGGCGACCGCAGCGCCCTTGAGCCACTTCGCGAGACTTCCCATCACATCCCCCTTGCGTCTTTCTTGTTCGAGCGTCAGCGCTGCGCGGGCCACGGCGGCCCCTGGTCCTTCTTCGCCACGGCTTCAAGCCCCTTGTAGACGAATCGCTGGACGCGCGCGCCAGTATACGTGTCCGTAGCGTACAGGTTGCCCTTCGAATCCGTATCGAGGTTGTGCACGCCGAAGAACTGCCCGGGTTGCCGGCCGCCGCCGCCGAACGAGGTCAGCACTTCCATCGAGCTGCGCAGCACGACGTGGATCTTCTGGTCCACGCCATTGGCGAGGTACAGGAACGCCTGCTCCGGATCGCGGGACAGCGTGAGGTCCCAGGTGGAACCGGAGCGCAGGGTCTCCTTGTCGAAGAACGCCTCCCTCACGAACGTGCCGTCCTTGCGGAAGACCTGCACGCGATCGTTGACACGGTCGCAGACGTAGACGAAGCCGTCCTTCGACGCGTTCGCGCAATGCACGGTGTTGAACTGCTGCGGCGGCGGCCCCTTCGGGTCGTAGGCCGCCTGCGGGCTGT
>CADEEX010000310.1 GCA_902826465.1 uncultured Acidobacteriota bacterium | reverse complement strand
CGACCACCTTGCCATTTACGGTGCCCTTGGTCGGGTCTGGCTCGAAATCGCCGAAACCAGACCCGATCGGCCCGATGCCTTGAGCAAGGCGCTCGAAGCGCTCGAACGGGCGGCGTCTGCCGCCGGTGCGACCAGCGAGACGAAGACCCTGTACGGCCGCGCCCTCGTGCTCGCCCGACAGGATGAGGCCGCCGAGCGCATGCTGCAGCAGGCCACCGAACGCTATCCCGCGGACCCCTCGTCATTCGCCCTGTACGCCACGGTCGCCGAAGGACAGCGGCACTACGATGCCGCGCGCGCCAGCCTGATCGCGTACTCCGCGCTCGCCGGCGAAGACGCCGGCTTCGCCGAGCGGGCAACGCAGATTGCCAGCCTCTCGATGCGACTGAATGACCCGGCGGCCGCGATCACGTGGTACGAACGCGCCGCGTCGGCGGCACCAAACAGTGTGACGCCCCTCGTCGGCCTGGCCAACGCCTGTCTCAACGCCGGCCACCTGGAGCGCGCACGCGACATCGCCGCACGCGCCGCGGCGCTCGATCCGGCTGATGCGTCGCTCGTCGCCTTGCAGCGCCGGCTACGGGTGGCCCCGCCGCTTCGCTAGGACACGTCTCGATGGTTTCGGCGCGCGGCGTGGTGAACGAGGCGTGGGCCGCTACCGCAAACCGCGGTGCTTCGGATCCAGCCGATCGCGCAGGCCGTCGCCAAGAAAGTTGAAGCCGAGCACAAGCAGGGCAATCGCCAATCCCGGAAAAATGGTCAGGTGCGGTGCATCAAGAATGTGCGCACGGCCACCATTGAGCATCGTGCCCCAGCTCGGTGTCGGTGGCTGGACGCCGAGGCCAAGAAAGCTGAGCGACGCCTCACCGATGATCGCGCCGGCCATCCCGAGCGTGGCCTGCACCACAATCGCCGGAATCGCCGTGGGGATCACATGCTGCCAGAGCACGCGCGGGGTTCCCGCCCCAAGGGCTTTCGCCGCCTGCACGTACTCGAACTCGCGCGCGCGCAACACCTGTCCGCGCACCAGTCGTGCGTAGCTCACCCATCCGATCACCGTGAGCGCAAACAGCACGTTGCCGAGACTGGGCCCAAGCACCGCGACCAGCGCAATCGCCAGCAACAGACCGGGAAACGCCAGCAGCACGTCGATGACGCGGCTGATCGTGTCATCGATCCAGCCGCCAAAATAGCCGGCAATGGCGCCCAGCGCCGTGCCGAGCGCCGCAGACACGCCCACCACCGTCAGCCCCACCAGGAACGAGATCCGCGCGCCGGCGAGCACGCGCGCGAGTATGTCGCGCCCGAGTTCGTCCATGCCGAACAGATGAGAGGTGGATGGCGCGGCCAGACGCAGCGACAGCCATTGGCTCGACGGATCAAATGGCGTGAGCCACGGCCCCACCACGGCCGCCAGCACCGTCACGCCCACGATGGTCGCGCCAATGCGATACATCGCGCTATTCATAACGGACCCTGGGATCGAGCACACCGTAGAGCAGGTCGATCACCAGGTTCACGGCCACGTAGGTGATGGCGATGAGCAGGATGCACCCCTGCACGGCCGGATAGTCGCGCGCCGCGATTGACTGCACCAGCAGCCGGCCGACACCTGGCCAGGCGAAGATCGTTTCGGTGATCACGGCGCCCGTGAGCACCGACCCGAACAGCAGGCCGAACACGGTGACTACGGGAATCAGGCTGTTCCTGAACGCATGCACCATCACGGCGCGAAATCGCGACGCCCCTCTCGCCCGCGCCGCCAGCACATACAACTCGCGCAACTCTTCGAGGACGCTCGCCCGCGTCAGGCGCGCGAGCACCGCCGCCAGCGGCGCACCGAGCGTCACCGCCGGCAGCACAAGGTGGGCGAACGTGCCGCGCCCCGACACCGGAAACCATCCAAGCTCAATCGACAACAAGATCGCCAGCAGCGGACCGAGCCAGAAGTTCGGCATCGACACGCCGACGAGCGCCAGTGTGGTCGCCACCAGGTCGATGGGGGTGCCGGCGTTCACCGCCGCGACAATGCCGAGCGGGATGGCAACAACGGTGGCCACCAGCATCGCGGCCAGCGCCAGTTCGAACGTCGCCGGCAGGCGTTCGGCAATCGCGCGGCTCACCGGCTGGTTCGTCCGCAGCGACGTGCCGAGGTCACCCGTGACAATGCCGGTCATGAAGCTGCCGTACTGCACCAGCAGGGGGCGATCGAGCCCGAGTTTGCTCCGCAGCGTCGCAATATCCTGAGGCGACGCGCTCTCCCCGAGCATCGCCTGCACGGGATCGCCTGGCACCAGATGGACGAGCGAGAACACGAGCGTGGCAACGCCAATCAGCACTGGAATGGTGAGCAGCAGCCGTCGCAGCAGGAGGCGGAGCATCGCGTCAGTCGAGGCCAAGGCGGGCGATCAACTTGGCGAGCCCCTGACGGGTGACGCCAAGATCCTGGGCGGCCCGCATGCGGTGGCCGCCCGATCGCGTGAGCGCCGCACGGACAAACGCCGTCTCGAACGTGCGACGTGCCGAATCGAGCCGCCACGATCGCTCGGCCTGGTGGCCGTGAAACATGGAGGGCAGCGCCGCGGGCGACACGACGCCACGACGCGGCACACGCACGGCCAACGCCGCGAGCACGTTCTGCAATTCGCGCACGTTCCCGGGCCAATCATAACGCGCCAACGCCGCCAGGGTCGCCACACCCAGCGTCGCGCGACTGCCGAGACGCGTGATGGCGTCTCGCCAGAAATGCTCGGCAAGAAGCGCCACGTCATCAGCGCGCTGTCGAAGCGGCGGCAACGTGATGCGAATCACATCCAGACGATACAGCAGGTCTTGCCGGAACCGCCCAGCGGTCACTTCCTCGTGCAGCCGGCGGTTGGTGGCGGCCACGAGGCGTACGTCGACCCGACGCGGATTGTTCTCACCCACACGGCGGATCTCTCCCTCCTGGATCGCCCGCAGCAGCTTCGCCTGCGCTCTCGCCGAGAGCTCGCCAACCTCATCGAGAAAGAGCGTCCCGCCATGCGCCTCTTCGAAGACGCCGACCCGCTCAGCCATCGCCCCGGTGAAGGCGCCTCTCGCGTGGCCGAAGAGCTCAGACTCGAGCAGGTCGTCTGGCAAGGCGGCGCAGTTGACAGCGCAGCATGCACGATCGCGACGCGGGCTGCGGCGGTGGAGCGCGCGAGCCACGAGCTCCTTGCCACTGCCGCTCTCTCCTTCAATCAGCACCGCGAAAGGCGCCGGCGCCGCACGCTCAATCGTGCTGCGAACCTCCGCCATCGCCGCGCTGACACCGAGCAGTTCGGGAATGCCGTCCGGAGGGCGCTGCCGTCGCAGTCGCTCGGCCGCGAGCGCCGGCGCCATCGCCACCGACGCGGCGGAAAGCAGCGGATCGGCATGGGGCGCACGCGCCTCGGCCGGCCACGCCACCGCCAGCACGCCGATCGTCTGTCCTCCCCAGCGCACCTGAATGCCTCCTGCGGATCCGCGGGCATCGCCATTCCTCGGGCCTACCGGCTCGGACGACTGCCTCACACGATTCGCCTCAACCGGATCGAGCCGTCCACCGTTCGACGCGACCAGCATCAACTGCCCCCGCTCTTCCACGAAGACACCGACGGCGTCGGCCTGCAGCGACGGACGAAGCTGTGTGCACAGCGTGTGGAGGATCCGCAGGTCGTCGTCGGCCGCCTGGCAGCATCGCAACACCTCGAGCAGATGCGCCGTGAGCGCCTGTTGACCACTGGCCGGCCTTGGCCTCGGTGCGAAGAGCACCAACCCACCCAGCCCCGTGGCGGCGACCAGCTTCGTCACCGACTCCGGCCCATCGTCTTTCAGCAGTGTGGAAAGCAGGCTGACCCGTGCGCGCAGCAACGGCGGTAACTGGGGTGCGCGAATCCCCGACAAGCGCGCTACCAGACGCGCCGCGGCGCCCCGCTGCCCGGTGCGGCGGCAGGCCTCGGCCGCAATGAGACGAATCGACAGGGCGCGCAGCGGGTCGTGGGCCCGCCGTACAGCGGCCGACGCCTCGCGACAGTCGCGCGCCACAGCGTCCGCGTCGCCGACGGCGAGGTGCGTCAGGGCCAGCGCACTCCACGCCACCGCGCCGATTGCCGGTGGCTGCCCTTCCGCCGCCGCGACGGCGCGAGCCGCGAGCGCGACCGCGTCTGGCAGGTGCCCCTCTCCCAGCGCCACTCGCGACCCGAGCACGGCCACGGCAATGGACGCCGCATCGCGCGCGCCGTCTCCGTGAAACGGGCGCAGCACCTGCTGCGCATCGTCGAATCGCCCGCGCCAGACGTAGCACCGCGCCAGTTCGAGCGCGACCGTGCGCTGCGCGTCGGTGTCGCCAAGCCCACGCGCCGTGGCCAGTGCCGCCACCAGCACCGCTTCGGCATCGTCGAGCAGCAGCTGGTCGACCGCCTGCCGCCCCGACCCGATCGCCGCCCTGAGCAGCAGAGCGCTGTCGTCGGCCGCATACGCATGGCCACGCGCCGCCGCCAGCGCCGCGCCTGCGTCTTTCACGCGCCCCCGTCTGAGCAGCGCCTCGGCCAGGACGATGGTGCCTTCCGCCGCGAGCCGCCAGTCGCGACGCCGCTCCAACTGGCCGAGTCCTTGTCGAAGATGCCGTTCGCCGGCGGCGAATTTCCCGGCAAGGAGGTCCGCACAGGCCCGGCGGACGCGTTCACGGCACTCGAGGAGGTCGGCAGACGCGGGCCATTCCCGCTCTCGCGCCCGCACTGGCTCGCGGCCCCGCGGTGCACCGTACTCGACCGACGGTTCGGCCGCGCGAGTCGCAGGCGACCCTGACCGAGGCGCTTCGTCTGTACTGAGTCCCCACAGGCGTTCGGCAAACGCGCCCGGCAGCCCGCGCGCATCGTGCGCCGCGGCCAACACGCGCCGGTGAAGTGGCTCAGGGAGCACACTCGGCACCACGGATTGCACCAGCGCCTCGGCGGAGAATCGCTCGAGCACGACCGGGGTCATGCCACGACAATCGTCAGCGGCCGCGCAGACGAGCAGATGGCGCCGCCGCGATCGTAGGGACAGGTCGAGCCATGTCTTCCAGGCGCTGGCCGGATCGTGACGGGCCAGCAGCATCGTGGATCTGCCGCTGAGCAGTGGGCGCGAGTGGTCGGTCAAGGCCGCCGCACACACCGGCACGACGCCCTGAAGCCGTGCCGCGCGCGCCAGGGTCTCGAACGCCGTATCGACACCGGCTCGCTCAGCACCCCACAGCGAGATCGCGCGCGTCGTCGGCGTGGTGGCCAGCAGCATCTGCTCAATCACTGTCACCGATTGACGTGGTATCACCACCAACCCAGGGGCCATGCCTGCGATGAGTGCACTCGCTGGCCGCTCGTCTTCGTAGCCACCACTCTCATTCAGGATCGCGACCGCCCGTTGGCGATCGCGCGCCATCACGAGCGTGCCCACCGACAGGCCGATCGCGTACAGGAACGCGGTGAGCGACTGGCGCGCCGCATCGGCCTCCGCGCCCACGGCCGAATCGTGAGCATCGACCATCGCACGCCACGCCTCGAACCGACGTGTGGCATCGAGCGCACCATAGTCAACGAGTACGGCCATCGCCGGATGCCTCACCCCCGAGACGCGGGCGCAGCGCGCCGCCCACCGCGCCTGCTCCGTGGTGCCGCCTTGCGCGGAGATGACAAGGTGCACCCGTGCGGCCG
>CADEEX010000309.1 GCA_902826465.1 uncultured Acidobacteriota bacterium | reverse complement strand
ACTGGATGCGCTCTTTTCGGTCGGTATCGAGTCGCGCGATCCCACGAGGGCACCTGTGTCCCTGGCGGTTGCGACGGTCGCGCTCCGTAACACGGCGCTCACGCTCAACGCGCTGGCGGCACACCCTCGGCAGTCTGGTGCCATTGCGCTGATGGCTGAAGGATTCGACATGCTCGAGGAAGACCTCGAGAAGGAACGCTTCTTTGCGGCCGTCAGGCGCACCTACTGGGCGTCGGCAGAGTCGTCGCCGCAGCGGGCGCTCATGCGCACGCTGATCGCTCAATTGGACTTCTAATGGATTACAAACAATCCGGCGTCAACATCGACGCTGGCAATGAAACCGTGCGACGCATCAAGTCGCTCGCCAGGAGCACGTTCACGCCGGGAGTGCTCTCAGAGATCGGCTCATTTGGCGGACTGTTTCGGCTCGACGGCGACCTCCGCGAACCGGTGCTGGTGTCGAGTGCGGACGGCGTTGGGACGAAGCTCAAGGTCGCGTTTATGACCGGGCGCCACAACACGATTGGCGCCGATCTCGTGAACCATTGCGTCAACGACATCCTGGTGCAGGGAGCGAAGCCGCTGTTCTTTCTCGACTATCTCGGCACCGGGAAGTTGTCGCCCGACGTGGCCGAGCAAGTGGTTGCAGGGATCGCGCGCGCGTGTCGCGAGAACGGATGCGCGCTGGTCGGTGGCGAAACAGCCGAGATGCCTGGGTTCTACGCTGATGGCGAGTACGATCTGGCTGGCTTCATCGTCGGCGTGGTCGAACGAACGAAGATCATCGACGGTAAGGGCATCAGGGCTGGTGATGTACTGATCGGTTTGCCATCCGCGGGCCTTCACACCAATGGATACTCGCTAGCTCGAGCTGTCCTGTTCCAGCACGGTGGCCTCGACGCGGATAGTGTGCTACCCGAGCTTGAGGGGACCATCGCTGATGCGCTCCTGTCAGAGCACCGGTCGTATCTCAACGCCCTGTCGCCGCTGTTGAACGAAGACCTGGTCAAGGGGATGGCGCATATCACGGGCGGTGGGATCACTGAGAACCTGCCCCGTGTCCTTCCAGAGGGCGTCGCGGCCGACATTGATGCATCGACCTGGGAAGTGCCAGCAATATTTCGCGTCCTTCAGGCTCGTGGTTCGATCGCGGCAGACGAGATGTTTCGTGCCTTTAACATGGGGGTCGGGATGATTCTCGTCTGTGCGGCAGCGCACAAGCCGAGAGTGCGACAACTGCTCAGTGACAGAGGCGAACGCCCGATTGATCTCGGTGGTGTGGTCGAAGGCGAGCGCGACGTGCGCTACCGGAACCGGTCGTGACCCGGCGTCTGGCGGTTCTGATCTCAGGCCGTGGTTCGAACCTCCAGTCGATCATTGACGCGGTGGCTGCCGGCGCGCTCGACGCCACGATTGCGGTCGTGGTGTCGAACAAGAAGGATGCAGCGGGACTGACACGCGCCGCCGAGGCCGGCATCGAGGCACTGCATCTCAACCCCAAGGACTACTCGGGGCGGGGCGCCTACGATCAGGCGATCGTCGACGTTCTGCACCAACGTCGCGTCGATTTGGTCTGTCTGGCTGGCTTCATGCGCCTCGTCGGAAAGCCGCTGCTCGAGGCGTTTCCGCGCCGTATCCTCAATGTTCATCCCTCATTGCTGCCGTCGTTCCCTGGCCTCGACGCGCAACGGCAGGCGGTCGAGCATGGTGTGCGGGTCAGTGGTGCGACCGTGCATTTCGTCACAGCGGAACTCGACGGCGGGCCGATCATTCTGCAGACTGCGGTGCCGCTTCTCGACCGAGATGACGCCGACTCGCTCGCGACCCGAATCCTGGCCGAAGAACATCGCTTGTATCCCGAAGCGATTCGGATCGTGCTGGACGGTCGTTGGCGTATCGACGGCCGTCGCGTCGTGCGGCGCGACTGAGATCAGGCGGCGCGCACGGTCAAGATCGCGACTTCGGGAGGGCAGTTCACCCGCACCGGTAGCCAGACGGTGCCGAGGCCTCTGCTCACGAACATCGTCGTGGGACCGCTAGACGCCACTCCGGACAGCACCGGAAAGCGCTGAGAGGCGATCGCGCCGACGCCAGGCACAACTACCTGTCCTCCATGCGTGTGCCCAGACAGCAGCAGCGGGATGTCGAGCATCGCGGCCTGCGGCAAGCGTCGGGGATCATGCGCGAGGAGAATGACTGGGCCGCCTGCACCGCGTACGACCCTGGCGATGTCTGACGTTCGGCGTGTCCAGAACCGAATGCCCGCAAGTTCCAGGCTTTCGCCACGAATGCGCAACCTGGTGCGTGCATCTCGAAGGACCTGCATCCCACGCGCGCTGAGCGCGGCGGGCATATCGCGGTCGTCGTCGTGATTACCAAGAATTGCGAACACACCGTGTGGCGCGGTCAAGCGCGCCAGCGCCTCCGCTGACGCTGAGACGAATCGCCTGTCGCCCCATGTGACGTAGTCACCGCCGAGCACAATCAGGTCCGGCCTGGCGTTGAGGAGCGCATCCACCGCGGCAGACACGTCCTCGTCCGACACCCACTCACTTCTGTGGATGTCGGTCAGGAGACCGATGGTCAGGCCGTCGAGCCCTGGCGGAAAGCCGCGCACTGAGAGCGTCTCGCGGGTGACGCTCAGGCTGTGTCGTTCATAAAAGAACCCGTATGCGGCGCCCCCCACGGGCACCGCCATAGCGGCGGAGGCCATGGCCTTCAGCAACGCTCGCCGAGTAAGCCTGCGCTGGCCGGACGCGGAATCTGCCGGCGTGCTCCGCCCATCGGCGGACCCAGCCACCGCGCTGCCTTCGTCGACCGGTCGGAAGATCGGCACGGCTGATATAGTAAATCGCAATCTCGATGACTGATCTGTACGACGAATTTCTGTGGCGCGGCATGGTGCACACCGCGACCGAAGGCGTTGCCGACCTACTCGCGCGTGGGCGCGTCACTGCCTATATCGGATTTGATCCGACGGCTTCGAGTCTGCACGTCGGCTCACTGTTGACAGTGATGGGACTGGCACGTCTGCAGCGTGCCGGTCACGCCCCGATCGCGATCGTCGGGGGCGGCACCGGCATGATCGGCGATCCAAGCGGCAAGTCACAGGAGCGCAACCTGCTAGGTCCAGAACAGATCAATCTGAATGTCGCCGGCATCAGGGCGCAACTAGAGCACTTTCTTGACTTCGATGCGTCAGTAAACGGTGCGCGGATTGTGAACAATGCCGACTGGCTCGGCACCATCGATCTGCTTTCATTCCTCCGTGATGCGGGCAAGCACTTCACGGTGAACTACATGCTCCAGAAGGAGTCCGTGCACCGCCGGCTTGAAAGCGAGGACGGCATCTCGTTTACCGAATTCAGCTATCAGGTACTACAAGCCTACGACTTCCTGCAGTTGTTCGACCGCTACGGCTGCACCCTGCAGTTGGGGGGGAGCGACCAATGGGGAAACATCACCGCGGGGATTGACTTGATCCGCAAGCTGCGCGCGACGAAAGCGCATGGCCTTGTGTGGCCGCTGATGAAGACCGCCGCAGGCACCAAGTTCGGAAAAACTGAGGCTGGCACAATCTGGCTCGACGCTGGGCGCACGTCACCATTTCGCTTCTATCAGTTCTGGCTAAACACAGACGATCGCGACGTCGTGCCCTATCTGAAGAGCTTCACGTTTCTCGATCGCAAGACGATTAACGAACTGGCGTCAGTGACGACGTCGGCGCCGGAACAGAGAGAGGCGCAGCGCCGCTTAGCCAGGGAGGTGACCGCGTCGGTGCACGGCGTCGAACACGTGCAGCGTGCCGAACGAGCGTCGTCGATGCTATTCGCCGAGGATCTCGGCAGCTACTCAGTTGATGACGTCACCGCCGTGTTCGACGATGTACCATCCACGGATCTCGGCGCCGATGAGCTCGCGGAGAACGGAATCTCGCTGGTTGATCTGATCGTGCGCGTCAGCCTTGCACCGTCGAAAGGCGAGGCGCGGCGACTCGTCCAGGCAGGTGGCGTCTATGTAAACAACCGCCGCATCACTGATTTGCAGAGCCGACTCAGGCGGCAGGACGCCATCGATGGGATTCTCTTGGTGCTACGAAAAGGGAGCCGGCAAAACCACTTGATCCGAATCACTTGACGTCGGCGTTTTCGTACGCCATACTCCTCAAACGTTCGGAGCGCGCGACCCGCTGCACGGCAGCGGAGGATTCGCTGGACCTCAGCGAATTTTTTAGTCCCCGGAAGAGACTGCCAGGTTCGTTTCGCAGGATTTCCCGACGCTCGACAGTTCGTCAGCCGTTCTAAATCACACAGGTTCTCTATGCAGAAAGAACCTCGGCTTCAAAAAGTTCTTCGAGGCTGAAAAAAGTTGTTGACACGCACGGTGGTCGTTAGTAAGCTCGAAAGGTTCCCCTAAACACGGTCGACGATGCAGTCGGCCAGTCTACGGCGAGGGCCGCAGCGGTAGGGCAGGGCGCTCAGGGCGTCTTGATAGTCGGTTCTTTGAAAACTAGATAGTGCGTGCAAGCACACACAAGACCCGTCTAGGTCCAGCTTTGCAGGGCGTTTTACAGAACGTCAAGGTGAGCTGGCCTGACAATGAGAGTCAGCGCGTGGCGTCGCATTTTTCGGTCGACCGAAGTTGGTCAGTCCGTGCAGAGGCGACTGGCGACGAACCACGACATAAATTAACGGATTGAACAACGCAAGAGCCAATTAATCGGCCTCGCGTTAAACAGTTGTTCCCTCTTGGTTTCGCTGCGAGAGTTTCGAAATCCCGAGGGCGACGAATTTAACATGAGAGTTTGATCCTGGCTCAGAATCAACGCTGGCGGCGTGCCTAACACATGCAAGTCGAACGCGAAAGTGGAGCAATCCATGAGTAGAGTGGCAAACGGGTGAGTAACACGTGGGTGACCTGCCTTCGAGTGGGGGATAACGTTCCGAAAGGGACGCTAATACCGCATAACATCCTGTCTTTTAAGAGATAGACATCAAAGCCTGGGACCGCAAGGCCAGGCGCTTGAAGAGGGGCCCGCGTCTGATTAGCTAGTTGGTGGGGTAATGGCTCACCAAGGCAACGATCAGTATCCGGCCTGAGAGGGCGGACGGACACACTGGGACTGAGACACGGCCCAGACTCCTACGGGAGGCAGCAGTGGGGAATTGTTCGCAATGGGCGCAAGCCTGACGACGCAACGCCGCGTGGAGGATGAAGATTTTCGGATCGTAAACTCCTTTCGATCGAGACGAATGGCTTTCGGGTTAATAGCCTGGAAGAATGACGGTACCGAGAGAAGAAGCCCCGGCTAACTCCGTGCCAGCAGCCGCGGTAATACGGGGGGGGCAAGCGTTGTTCGGAATTACTGGGCGTAAAGGGCTCGTAGGTGGCCAACTAAGTCAAACGTGAAATCCCTCGGCTTAACCGGGGAACTGCGTTTGATACTGGATGGCTTGAGTTTGGGAGAGGGATGCGGAATTCCAGGTGTAGCGGTGAAATGCGTAGATATCTGGAGGAACACCGGTGGCGAAGGCGGCATCCTGGACCGGCATTGACGCTGAGGAGCGAAAGCCAGGGGAGCAAACGGGATTAGATACCCCGGTAGTCCTGGCCCTAAACGATGAATGCTTGGTGTGGCGGGTATCGATCCCTGCCGTGCCGAAGCTAACGCATTAAGCATTCCGCCTGGGGAGTACGGTCGCAAGGCTGAAACTCAAAGGAATTGACGGGGGCCC
>CADEEX010000308.1 GCA_902826465.1 uncultured Acidobacteriota bacterium | reverse complement strand
GGTGGGCATGCTGACGCTGGCGCTGATGCTCACCGCGTCGATCCTCCAGCCGGTGGTCGGCTTTTACACCGACAAGCGGCCGGCACCGCAGGCGCTCACCGTCGGCATGGCGATCTCGCTGGTCGGTCTGCTGATCCTCGCCTTTGCCACGAGCTATCCGATGCTCCTGCTCGCCGCCGCGATGGTTGGACTCGGCTCGGCCATTTTCCATCCGGAGTCGTCGCGCGTCGCGCGCATGGCATCGGGTGGACGCCATGGCCTGGCGCAATCAGTGTTTCAGGTGGGTGGGAACGTTGGCTCGGCGATCGGCCCGCTGGTCGCGGCCCTGCTTGTGGCGCCGTACGGCCAGCGCAGCATCGTCTGGTGTTCACTGTTCGCGTTCGCGGGAATGGTGATCCTGTCGCGCGTCGGTCGGTGGATGAGCAGCAGGCACGTGGCGCGGCGCACCACCGCGCACGGAGCGGCCGGCAGCCTCAATCCACGTGTCTCGCCGAAGCGTGCCGCATGGACGATCGCGATTCTTGCTGCGCTCATCTTCTCGAAGTACTTCTACCTGGCGAGCCTCGTGAGCTACTACACGTTCTATCTGATCGAGAAGTTTCACGTGTCCGTGCAGACGGCGCAGATCGATCTCTTCATCTTTCTGGCGGCCGTCGCTGCGGGGACGATTCTCGGCGGACCGATCGGCGATCGCATCGGCCGGAAGCCGGTGATCTGGGGCTCAATCCTCGGCATCCTGCCGCTCACGCTCGCGCTGCCCTACGCGAACCTGTTCTGGACGCCGATCCTCACGGTGCTGATTGGCCTCATCCTCGCATCGGCGTTCTCGGCCATCGTCGTCTACGCGCAGGAACTGGTGCCCGGCCGCGTCGGCCTCATCTCGGGCCTGTTCTTCGGGTTCGCGTTCGGCATGGGCGGCATCGGCGCCGCGGCGCTCGGCGAACTGGCCGATGCCATCGGCATCGAAGCGGTCTACCGCCTGTGCGCCTACCTCCCTGTCATCGGACTCCTTGCGGCCTTCCTGCCGAAACTGGAACATGACATGTAGAGATGTAGGGATGTGGAGATGTGTCGGCCTTCCGTCACCTTGCCGGAGGGGTGACATGGTTTTGATGCCAGTTCGCCGGATTTCCTAAGGATTCTGGCTTCCGCAGGCTCGGCACCGGCCTTGCGACACGCAGCGGGCGTGATCGACCCGAAGTCCGACATCCTGGAGGGGAACCTCTCGTACCTGCCGTCGGCGACGCAGCAGGCGCTGCGTGCCGCGACCGCACAGCCGCCGATCAGCCTTCAGGATGCTGGCCCGCTGCTTCGCGCCTCGGTGAAGACCGACGATGGGCGATGGGTGGCCGTGCATCGTGCCGACGACCCTCGCGCCTCGTCTGCGAAGGCTGCTGCGAAATTTGCGGCCACCAATCCGCCGCTTGTGGTCGTGATCGGTCTCGGGCTTGGATACCTGCTCGACGCGCTCGACGAGACACCGGCCACCACGCGCGTCCTCGCTATTGAACCGCTCCCCGGCATCACCCGCGCCATGCTGGCGCGCCGCGACTGGAGCACCTGGCTGTCCTCTGGCCGCCTGACGATCGTCGCCGGCCCCGACTACACCGGCTCCGCCGAAGTGTGGGGACTGTTCGGGCGCGGTGCGGCCACGCCGCCGACCATCATGTCGCCGATGATCGAGCGGGAGTTTCCGGAAGAGGCCACCCGCGCCAAGAAACTGGTGGGCCAGATTGTGGCCGGCGCCAAGGCCAACGAAGAAGCACGGCGCCACTTCGCGGGTCGCTACCTGCTGAACACGCTGACCAACGTGCCAATGCTCGCGAAAGAGGGCGACTCGGCGTCGCTGTTCGGTGCCTTCTCGCGCGTGCCGGCGATTGTCGTCGGCGCCGGTCCGTCGCTCGACAAGACGCTGCGCGAGATCGCCAAGCTCGAAGGGCGCGTGCTGATCATTGCGGTCGATACGGCGCTACGTCCGTTACTCGCTGCCGGCATTCGGCCGCACCTGGTGGTGTCGGTCGATCCGAGCGAACTCAACTCGCGGCATCTTCGCGATCTCGGCGACTGCCGCGGCGCATGGCTCGTGGCCGAGGCCAGCGTCGACCCGAACGTATTTCCACAGTTTGCTGGACGCACCTTCACGTTCAAGGTGAGCCAGCATCATCCGTGGCCCTGGCTCGAAGACAACGGCGTGGGTCGAGGCACACTGCGCGCGTGGGGCTCGGTGCTCACCACCGCGTTCGACCTGGCGTGTCGCGCTGGCTGCGATCCGATCGTGTTCGCGGGCGCCGACCTTGCCTACAGCGACGGCCTGCAGTACTGCCGCAACACGACCTACGAAGAGAAATGGCGCGACTTCCCGACCGATGCCGCGCGTGCTGAACTCTTCAAGACCTATCTTGCCGATCGTCCGCATCTGACGCAGCCCGACGTCCACGGCGGCGAAGTGGTAACGATGCCGCACTTCGTGCAGTTCCGCGACTGGATTGTGTCGCGCGCCAACGAAGCCGCCGACCGACGCGTCGTCAACGCCACGGGGGGCGGCATTCTGCACGGCGGCCGCATCACGCAGACCGACTTCTCCGTGCTGCATCTGCCCAAGGCGAAGCACGAGCTCAACCTGCACCGTCGCCTGCGCGCGGCATGGGAAGCGGGCCTCGAGATCCGCCGGCCGACGCTCGGCTACCTCGCCAGCGCCATCCGCGACAGCGCGTCGCTGCCGATGGACGCGTGGCTCGACTTCGGCGGCGACACGGCCAGCGCCGACCAGATTGCGAACGCGGTCGGGAGGGCCATCGTGGGACTGGACCGCGAGGCGATGACGGGCGCGTACTTGTCAGAGCGCGCTGCCGATGCCGACGCGCACGCCACCACCATCGAGCAGGCGCAGCAGTGGATTCACCCGAACTACGCCCGTGCTCGTGTCCAGGCCGAAGCGCAGCAGGCGCATGTCCTGCTCGACTTCATGGAGCGCGCGCACGCGACGATCGCCAACCCTGATCTGAAGACAATTCTCGAGGCGGCAACGTCGCGGCCAACGCGACTGCGCATCCTCGACGTCGGCTGCGGTGTCGGCCGCACCATGGAACCGCTGGTGTCGGCGGGACATGACGTGGACGGCGTCGACATCAGCCAGCAGATGGTGGAACTGGCGAAGCAGAATCCGCAGCTCGCCGGCAGCCGATTCTTCGTCAGCGACGGCGACGATTGCGGGGGCGCCCCGGACGGCGCCTACGACATCGCCACCATTCATCTGACGCTGCATCTCATCAAGTCGCGCACCGTGCGCCTGTCGCTGCTCAAGGCGATGGCCCGGGCGCTGAAGCCGGGCGGCATGTTCTTCGCCCAGATGCCGTTCTATCCAGACTGCACCGCGGCGGCGGTGCCGAACCCGCATTCGTCGTGGCTGGCGGATGTGGTCGATGGCACACCGGCGCTGCCGCACGGCCACGTCTGGCCAACGGCCGATGCGCTGCCCGAGATGCTCCGCGACTTCAACGAATCGTTCCGCGACGTCCGCCTGCAGTTCGTCAACTTCCCCAGTGGCCCCCGGCGCAAGGACGCCGCTTCAGCCACGTCGGTCACCCACATTCTGGTGAGCGGCTCACCGGACGGCACACTGGCCGCGCGCATCTACGCACTACAGCCCGCACCGCCCGCACGACGCGACGCGGTGCTCGCGTTTCCTGGCACTCAGAGACATTCATGACCACACCTACTGAACGCGCAGTGATCTTTGGCTCGGGTACTCGTGGACGCGACGCTTTCGAGGCGCTCGGCCTCGGCGCCGCGATCGTCGGCTTCGTCGACAACGACCCGCTGCTTCAGCACTCGACCGTGCTCGATCGGCCGGTGTTCGCGCCGGCCGCACTCGCCACCCTCGACTTCGACGTGGTCTACATCGCCAGTTCTCAGGTCGAGTTGATTCGCGAGCAGCTGGCGCAACAGAACATCAGCCCATCCCGCGTGCGGCTGGCGCCGCATCTGGCCGACCCGACGGCCCCGCCACCGCCGCCGGTGGTCGAGAACCCGCTCTCGAACTACATCGACAAGGGATTCAAGGAAATCGCCGGATGGCTCTACATGCCGGCGGTGGAAGCAACCCTGATGCTGGCCGACATTCAGCGTGCGCACCTGGCGCCTGGTCCGGTCTGCGAAATCGGCGTCTGGGAAGGGCGCTACCTTTCGCTGCTGTCGTTCCTCTCGGCCACGCCGCAGCGCGTGGTCGCCATCGACCCGCTGATTCATGGTGGCAACCGCGACGCGCAGTTGGCGCGCCTGAAGCACAACATCGCCACCTATGCGCGCCGGCCCGACCTGATCACACTGCTCGAGCGCGATTCGAAAGAGGTGTCTCCGGCCGAGATCATCGCCATTGCCGGCGGCCAGGTCCAGTTCATGAGCGTTGACGGCGATCACACGATGGAGGGCGCGCTCCACGATCTGCAGATCGCCGAGGCGGTGGTGGCCCCTGGCGGCATCGTCGCACTCGACGACATCCCGAACTTCTCGTGCCCTGGCGTCACCGAAGCGGTGATGCGCCATTCGCTCTCTGACGCCAATCAGCTCGCGCCGTTCTTCCTCGTCGCCAACAAGCTGTTCCTGGCACACAAGTCGCACTGCGAGATCTACCGGCAGGCCGTGGCCGAACGCGCCGAAGCGCGTCAGGCCGGCGAGTGGGGCCAGCGGATGCTCGAACACCGCAAGCGCATGAAGTCGCTGAACGTGCCGGTGCGCTTCCTCGGCCAGGAACTGCTGGTGGCGGCGTAGCCGATGACGCACGCAGCCGACGCGGGCCTCGAGGCGTATCTGGCCATGGAGAAGCGGCACTATGCCGCCCTGGTGGCGCGGTCGTCGTACGACACCGAGGGCTTTACGACGTCCAATCAGGACGAGCTCGTCGTCGGCACGTACGCGATGCACGAAACGTTCGCCTACGAACGGTGGCTACTCGGTGGACTCCGTCGCCTGCCCGGAGCCGTGGCGATCGACTATGGCTGCGGCCCCGGCCGCATGCTGATTCGACTGGCGCCGTTTTTTGCTCGCGTGGACGGCGTCGATATTTCGCCCGAGCTCATCGACGTGGCGTCGCGCCGCTGCGCCACGCTTCCGTCGCCGCCTCGCCTCTACGTAACGCCTGGCGATTCGCTGCCCGAAGAGACGCGCGCGGTCTACGACTTCGCGTTCTCGGTGATCTGCCTGCAACACATCTGCGTCCACTCGATTCGTGCGCGGATCCTGGAAGGTCTGTTCGATGCGCTCAAGCCAGGTGGCGTCCTGTCGTTCCAGATGGGGTACGGACCTGGACACGCCAACATGGTCGACTACGAATCCGACTACGTCGAGGCCGCGGCGACCAACGGCGTGAACGACGTCGGCGTGCTCCATCCGAGCGACCTGGCGGGCGATCTGACCCGCGTCGGCTTCACGCGCCTGGCGTTCGCGCTGACGCCGACCGGCCCTGGCGATCACCATGGCGCCTGGATCTTCGCGCGCGCCGTCAAGCCTGGCGCCGGTGCGCTCCTCGCCGATACCGACCCGGCGTACTGGCGCCCCTACGGTTTCGCGCCGATGACCGCCGACGATGCCACGGCCTGGGAAGTGCGACGTAATCAACGACAGCACGGCGTCCTCGGACGGCGCCGACAACCGCGGCACAAGGACAACGACCTGGAACCCGCACAGGCCGATCCCCGGACCCCCGCGGCCCCCCCATTGCTTGCACACACTCCATCCAGCGGAACCGCGCCCCA
>CADEEX010000307.1:4198-5768 GCA_902826465.1 uncultured Acidobacteriota bacterium | reverse complement strand
CTTTGCCGAACGTGGTCTCCACGACCGCATCGTGTTCATCGGCTCGGGCAAGCTTGGATTCCCGGACACGGCTCTGGTCGGTTTCGCGCTGGGCTGCGACCTGATCAACGTCGGCCGCGAGGCGCTGTTGTCCATCGGCTGCATTCAGGCGCTGCAGTGCCACACCAACCGCTGTCCGACGGGCATCACCACCCAGAGCGCGTGGCTCAGTCGCGGACTCGACCCTGCTCTCAAGTCGAACCGCGTCGCCAACTACGTGGTGACGCTGAGGAAGGAGCTCCTGGCGCTCGCACGCGCGGCGGGCGTCCACCATCCCGCGCAGATCTCCGCCACCCAGATTGAGATCATCAACGATCGCTTCGGCACGGACACCCTGGCCGACGTGCTCGGCGGCCGCGGGCGGGGCCTCGCCGAAGCGCGCGAGGCGTCTGGCTTCGCCCGCCAACCCGTGCGCGTTCCCGTCTCGCCGCTCGTCTTCAAACGACACACCTAGGTTCATTCGAGCGGGAGCCCGCGATTCGGGTAAAATCCTCGAACGTCGACATCTTGTGCTGATGTCCCCTCTTCGGCTGCTCGGCGTCCTTCTCGTTGCCGCGGGCTGGCTCGTGGCAGGTGGCTGTTCGTCTGATTCATCCGCCACCGACGCGCCCTCGGCCTCCACTCCGACACCCTCATCGTCGTCTTCCCCCGTCGCGTCCAATGGGAACAGTGGCGATCCGGCAACAGGCGCCCCTGCGGCCAGCCAGCCAGACACCCAACCGGCGTCCGCTCCCGCGGACGCAACGCCGAGCCAGGCGCTTCTCGCGGTGGGCAACGACATTCCGCTTGCGGCGATGCCTTCACAGACAGGGCGCGCGCTGCCCCGCCTGCGGGGCGTGGAAGAGTTATTGCGCAGCGAAGTGGCGTCGTGGAGCAAGGTGCCGTTTCGCGACGATGGCACCTCGCGCAGCGGGATCGGCAATGCGCAGTTCGTGCGGGCCGTGTATCGAGGCGCGTACGACGCCGCGATTCCTGACAGCTACGAGGAGCAGATTCGCACCGGCAAACTCGTGGCACGCGAGGGTCTCGACGCTGGCGACCTCGTCTTCTTCGAAGGCAAAGGCTTCGGCCCGTTCCGCACGCATGCCGTCGGCATCTATCTGGGTCAGGGACAATTCGCGATTGCCACCAAGGAAACCGGCGTCATCACGGCACGACTCACCAACGCACGCTGGGACGAACAGTACAAAACCGCGCGACGGATTGCCCCAGGCCCAGCCGCTGAGGCTCCCACGTTCGACAGCGCGAGCTACGGCTCCACCGGAGCGCTGCTGCGAGAGGTGGCCAAGGCGTGGAGCGGCACGCTGTACAGGCAGGGCGGCACCACGTTCGAGGGCATCGGCAACGACGAGTTCGTCCGCAACATCTACGAAGCCATCTACGACGCCGAACTGGACGGCACCCCCAAGCAATGGGCGGTGATGGGCAAGGGCGTCAAACGGGCCGACCTTCAACCAGGCGACATCGTTCTCTACGAAGCGGTCGGCATCGGCAGCATCGTCAATCAGCGCCATGCCGGTATGTTCGTTGG
>CADEEX010000307.1:0-4188 GCA_902826465.1 uncultured Acidobacteriota bacterium | reverse complement strand
TTTCGAAGCTGAATGACGAGCGCTGGCGGAAGGCCTACGTGACGGCGCGGCGCATCGACCCCGACGGACTGGCGGTGGCGGCGGCGCAACCTGAGGCGACAGCGAGCCGGCCAGGAGCGAGCGGGGTTGCCGCGAGCAGCACGGTGGCGGCCTCTCGGCCGACGGTCGCGCGAGACGACATGACCTCGCCCGAGCGTCAGTTGCGAGACGCGGTCGATCCCTGGAAAGGGACGCCCTACAGACTCGGCGGCACGTCGAAGTCATGGGCCGACTGCTCGGCGCTCGTCAGGTCGCTGTATCAGGACGTCTATGGGGTGCAGTTGCCGCGCACCGCGGAGGAACAGGAGCGGCTCGGCGCCAAGATCGACCGCAGGAACCTCGTCGCCGGCGATCTCATCTTCTTCCGGACCCAGGGGATGGGACCGTTCTTCAAGAGCCGGCACGTCGGGCTCTACCTCGGCAATGGCGAGTTCGCGCAGGCCTCAGGCCGACTTGGGGTCAATATTGCCCGGCTTGACAATCGTTATTGGAACAAAAAGTACGCTGGAGCACGCCGGTTACCCAAGAGCTGACGTGACTTTCGCGTAAACTATAGTCGCTTAAAAGCTTACCCGGCCACAGAGGCCGGGTCCATGGAGGGTAGATTGTGCTGAAAGTGAAAGGTTTGATTTTCGCGGGTCTGTTGACAGCGTTCTCCGCAATGCCGGCGGCCGCGCAGGGTCTGGGCGCTGGGCTTGGTCTTCTCGGCGATGAGGGCGGCCCTGGCGTGGTCGTCGAGTACGAGGCACCGCTCGGTGCCACGGGCAGTGGCCCTGGCCTCAATCTGGTTGGCGATTTCAGCTACTTCCCGGCCGGTGGTGTTGAGAACATCGACCTGAAGACGTTGCTCATTCAGGTTGGCGCCCGCGTGCGCGGCGAAGCCGGCTCGAACCTCAGCTGGCTGGCGCACGCCCTCGTGGGTATGCGCCGTGCGACGGCGAGTGCGGACGACGACCTCGGCGCGCTGTGCGATCTCGCGGACGTGGACTGCAGCGCATCCGACACCGGCGGCGTCCTCACCGTCGGTGGCGGCCTCGAGTACGCGCTCGGCAGCGGCAACGCCATCCGCGGTCAGATCGACTTCCCCATCGCCATCCGCGACGGCGGCAGCACGACCCGCGCGGTATTCATGTACATCTGGAAGTCGCGCAACTAAGCAACAGCCAGACACGACGTACGACAGAAAGGGCGGCCCGGATTTCCGGGCCGCCCTTTTTGCGTTTCTGAATCGTTGCGGCGCGGCTCCTCGGCGAATGTGGCATGGTGAGCGGCCATTGCCGGCTGTACCGAAGCGAGTGCGAACCGGTCACCGGCGATTGCCGACCGTTCCAGATCGAGTGCGAGCCGATCAGCGGCGATTGTCGGCTGTCCCGGACCGATTGCGAAGCGTGCAGAATCGATATCGTTGTATTGGCTGTGGTTAGCAGCCGCTTCGGACGTGCCCGCAATCATCCCGGTACAGCACGCACTGCGGTCCGCACCCGTCACAACGCAATCGGTGAGCGGTGCAACGCGATACGCACACGCCGCAACGCAATCGGTCAACGGTGCACCGCGATGCGCACAGGCCGCAAGGCTGCGCGCACGAGTCTCAGCGCAGGCCGCACACATTCCGCGGCGACCGGCACAGCCCGCAACGGCTCGATTCCAATCGCTGCGTCAAATAGAAAAGGGCCCGGCAGAACCGGGCCCTTGCGAATCCGCCGACCGAGCGAGGTGCTACCGCTTCGACATCATCGACACCTTCACCCAGCCGCTCGCCGACGCACCCTGCACCTTGACATAACCGTTCTTCTCGTCGCCATCGACGATGAATTCGTCGCCGCGACCAAGCGTCGCAACAACTTTGGCATCGTCCGCCGGGGACGCCAGCAGCTTGATGCCGGCGATCTTCGGCCCAATCACGTCGCCTTCGTTGAACACGGCCCCAGCCTTGCGGGTGCCGCCGCCGGCCGCTTCCTGCTTCAACGTGCCGACGTTGCGCTGCAAGGACGGATCGTCGCGCACCACGGTGACAATCTTGTTGTAGTTGTCCATGAACGACGCCGCGATGATCTTGCCTTCGTTGGTGTTGCCGTACCCACCAGCCGACGCGCCTCCACCACCGCCGAAGAGACCGCCGCCGAGGCGGAGGTCCGCCTTCTTGGTGCTGCCCTCGGCCGCCGCCACCTGCACGCCGCTGCGCGCATCGCTCACCAGCATGCTGGTCTGCGCTTCCTTGAACTTCAGGCCACCACCGAGAATGCCCGCCTTCCGGCCGCCAAATGCGCCGATCGCACCGCCAATGCCGCCGGCATTGCCTTCCGAGAACACGACTGCAGGCGTCATGATGAAGTCGGCCGCCACCATCTGGCCGCCACCGATGTTCGAATTCGATCGCATCTGGCCGCCGGACGCCAGGTCGCGTTCCTGCTGCATATTCCGCAGCCCCTGTCCGCGTTCGACGACGATGAAGCAGTTCGACTGCTGAATCATCATGCGAATCAGGCTGACCGGCGACGACAGGTTGTAGCGGCCGAGCGCCATCATGTATTCGCTCTGCGGCTCGACGACGGCCATCGCCGCCATCGGTTTGTCGCAGTGCTCGAGGCCGTTGTCACCAACAGAACCCTCGGTACCCGCTGCGCCCTTGACGACGGTGCCGCCTTTGCCCTGCTTGGTACTGGTCAGGCCGCCCTGCGCCGCGACAGGTGCTGCCGCAAGCGCCAGCGAAGCGACACACATCACGGCACGACGAAATGAATTGCGATACATCACTAACCTCCAGAAGAGCGCGGTTCCCTGCCAGGCTGCAACGACGGGTGCGCCATTTTTACCATGAAACGTCTGCCACAGGCCGGCGGGTGTCCTGCTCCACTTTCGGTCGATCGCCTCGATGACAGCAGTCCAGAAGAACGTCAGCGCAGATCGGCCGGCTTCAATAACGCCCGTGCCGCCATACGCGAACTCTCGCGCACGGTGCGCGCGGCCGCTCGGACCGAAATCGTCGCCCGCGAGACGATGTCGATGTCGTCGCCGGCTTCAAACTTGTCGCGAATGCTCTTTCCGGTGAACTGGGCGGCAAACTCCGGCAGGTCGATCGAAATGTCGCCGTACGGCTCGGTGTTGAGGTCCATGATCACGCCCGTGATCCGGCCGGTGGTCGTCATGCCCACCAGCATGTGGATGTGCCCGTGATAGCCCAGCTCACCGGGTACGAGGTCGATCGTCCAGAAGGCATAGCCGAGCGTCCTCGCTCCTGGCAGGGCGGGGTCGCGGTCGTAGGCGGTGAAATGAATCGGATCGACTTCGCCCCGTGGAGTGAACACGGCGGCGGCCGGAAACAGCCGCTTCAGCTTCGCGGCCGGCATCGGCTCAATGAAGCCGTAGATCGGCTTCGCGGCATCGATCAGCACGACGCTGGCGAGCACGAGGCAGAGCGACAGAAGCGCGCGACGCACTCAAACATTCTAGGGCCCACAGGTCCGCAGGTCCACGGGTCCACAGGTCCCCGAACAGCAGGACCGTGGAACCGCGGAACCGTGGAACCTGGAACCGTGGAACCGTCCGCAGCTAGTTCCTGAACACAACCGTCACCTGCATCGTGACCGCGATTGGTGTGCAATTGAGGAGCGTCGGGGTGTACTGCCACTGTCGAATCGCGTCGGTCGCAGCGGCCACGAGTTCGACATTGCTTGATGGATCGACCGGCTTGACCTCGATGATGGAGCCGTCAGGGCCAATGGTCGCGTCGAATGTCATCCGCACGGCCTGACCGGCGATGCCGGCGGGCATACGCGGACGCACGTCGACGGTCTTGGTCGGCGGTTTGATCACACCGCCGCTGGCCGACGGCACGCAGGCGGCAGGTGTTACCGCGGGATTGGCCAGACGCTGCCTGGCGATCTCGGCGCTGGGCGGCGCCGGTGGCGGGGGGGGTGGTGGCGGAGGCGCACCCACCGTTATGGACTCCTCCAGTGAACCGACCGGCAGCGTAACATCCCGTCGCACGGCACGCGTGCCCACCGTCAACCGTTCTTGCATCGTGCGGAAACCTGGCCGGCGAACATCGAGGTCGTAGTCTCCAGCGAGAACGCCCACTACCTCGAAGGTGCCGACGCTGCTGGTGACGACCTGGTACTTCTGCCCGTTGGTCTTGTGCGTGAGCGT
>CADEEX010000306.1 GCA_902826465.1 uncultured Acidobacteriota bacterium | reverse complement strand
GTGTGCGCGATCGCCATTGCCGTCGGCGGCGGCACTGTGGCGATGCTCGAACCGGTGTTGTCGCTGTACTTTGCGTCTGAAATCGGCCTCGGACCCGCACGCATCGGATTGGTGTTTGGTGCCGGCGCGGTGGTTGCGGCCTTTCTGCATCCGGTGTTCGGGCGCGTCGCCGATCGCGTCGGCGGGCGGCGGTTGACGCTGGCCGGACTTGCGGCAATTGGCGCGACGCTGCCGCTGCTGGCGCTGATCTCGAGTTTTGGTAACGCCGTCGCGATTTACGCGTTCAGCGTGATCGCCATCTCGATGATGATCGCGCCATCGCTCGCCTACATGGCGGACGCCGTCGCGCTCACTGGCGATCAGTCATTCGGCGTCGCCTATGGGCTCTACAACTTTGCGTGGGCACTCGGACTGCTCGTTGGTCCATCTGTCGGGGCGGCGATCTACGAGCGTACGAGCTTTGCGACGCTCGCCTGGGTGTGGTCGCCCGCGGTGATGATAGTCGCGCTCGCGCTCTCACGCGTCGCGCCGTCGCCGGCGTCTGTTCCGCCGAGGCGGTGACGTGTCCGGAGCGCGCGCGCACTCCTCGCTTCGGCTCACCGATCGTCTTCCGCCCAGACCGCGTGTGCTGTTTGTCGGCATCAATCCCGGTGTGCGATCGGCGCAGCTCGATCATCATTTTGCAGGCCATTCCAATCGCTTCTGGAAACTGCTCTTCGAGTCGCGGCTGACGCCGGAACAGCTCGCGGCCGAAGACGATGCGCGCATGATGGAGTGGGGCTACGGCCTCACCAACCTCGTGCCGCGTCCGACACCTGGCATCGACACGCTGACACGCGACGAGTATGTGGCCGGTCTGCGCGTGTTGCGGCGCAAGGTGCGCCGTGTCCAGCCGCGGATCGTCGCCTTTGTCGGCGTCACCCTGTTTCGCTTCGTGTTCGGTGTGGCGTCGGGCCTGCCGGTCACCACGGGGCGTCAGTGGCAGATGTTCGAAGGCGCGGCGGTGTTCGTGCTGCCGAATCCGAGCGGCCGCAACGCCCACTTCTCGTACGCGCAGATGCTCGCGGCGTTCCGTGAATTGCAGCGGTTCTCGACGGCTCGGGGTATTGTGGAGCCGTGAGGCGACCTCGCGCGATTGGCGTGCTGGCGGTGCTCCTGTTCGCGGGCGTGTCGGCCCCGCTGGTGCGATCGCAAGCGGTGTCGGCACCGGGCGGGGTCGCCTACCTGGCCATCGACCTCAGCTCTGGCAGGACGCTCAATGCCGAACGCGTCGATCAGCTCGATCGTCCGGTCCTTCCTGGTTCCATCGCCAAGATCTTCACGCTTGCGGCGGCGCTCGAATCTGGCACCATCGGCCCGCGATCGGGTCTGAGCTGCGCGCACCAGGTCACGGTGGCTGGCCATCAACTCGTGTGCACGCATCCGGACGTTGGGCGGCCATTGCTACCGGCAGAGGCACTGGCCCATTCGTGCAATACCTACTTCACGACCATTGCGTCTCGCGTGCCTCGGTCGGCGTTCGAGCGTGTGCTCTCCGATCTGGGTATGCCCTCACTCGATCGCGGTGCGCCTCTTCCTGCAGCGGCCGTGGGCGTCGAGGGCTTGCGCGTGGCACCGCGCCGTCTGGTCGCGGCGCTGGCGATGATCGCGGCGGAGCCAAGCCCGCTGCCGTGGCGGACGGAGACACTCACGGTGCTGCGCGAGGGGCTTCGCGGTGCGGCCGTGTACGGCAGCGCGCGGGCGCTGGGCGACAAGGGAGTGGTCGCGCTCGCGAAGACGGGCACTGTGATCTCCAACGGCGTCGCGCAGGGGCTGGTGGTCGGCGTGGAGCCGGCGTCGAGCCCGCGCGCCGGGTTCGTGGTGCTGGCCTCTGGTGCGGCGGGCCTCGACGCCGCAACGATTGCTGCCGATCGACTCACCCCAGCCGCGTTGGCGAGTCAGATTCGTCTTGGGCACACACAGCAGGACGGCACCTATCGGGTGTCGACGCTGCCGATGGACGACTACGTCGCCGGTGTCGTCGCCGGCGAAGCGGCGGTTGGAAGTTCGGCGGCGGCGCTCGAGGCTCTTGCCATTACCGTGCGCACGTACGCGGACGCCAACCGGTCGCGTCATGGTCCCGAGGGTTTCGATCTCTGTGACCTCACGCACTGCCAGGTGCACAGGCGTCCCACCCTTGCGACCACGAGAGCGACGCAGGCCACACGTGGTCTTGTGCTCCTCGACAAAGGCGCTGTGGCGCGCGTGTTCTACACGGCGTCTTGCGGTGGCCATACTGAGCGGCCGTCACAGGTGTGGCGTGGTGCTCCCGACCCGGCGTATTTGCCCGACCACGCAGACGCCGCGTGTGAAGGCGCTCCGCGGTGGTCGTCTGAACTCACTGCGCGCGACCTCTTGCGAGCCCTCGTTGCAGGTGGTTACCGCGGCGACACACTGCGCGGTGTCAGCGTCCGATCGCGCACGGCGTCCGGGCGCGTCGCCTGGTTGCAGCTCGACGGCGTGGCACCCGACCAGATCTCAGGCGACGACTTTCGAACGCTCGTAGGCCGTGTGTTGGGTTGGCAATACTTGCGGAGCACGGCGTTCGCTGTCACGCGTATCGGCGCCGGATACCGCTTCGACGGCCACGGCGCCGGGCACGGCGTCGGTCTGTGTGTCGTGGGCTCCGCAAATCTGGCCAAAGCGGGAGCGACGCGGGCGTCGATTCTCGCCCAGTACTTTCCTGGACTGACTGTGGGTGTCCTGCCGGCAACGCCATCAGGCGTTGCCGCGCGCAGGATGCGCATCGTGCTGCCGCCGTCGGCACAGCAGGAGGACGCAGCCATCCGCGCCTTGGCAGGGCGTCTGCTCGATGCACGCGTTCGAGCGCTGGGGGTGTCTGCGCCAGATGAGGTTGTGCTTCGCTTTCACCCAACCGTCGAGAACTATCAGCGCGAGACGCAACGCCCATGGTTCACCGCTGCGTCGACCTCGGGACGTCAGATCGACTTGCTACCGCTCGACGTGCTTCAGCAACGAGGCATCCTGGAATCGATACTGAATCACGAGCTGGTGCATGTGCTGACGGTGCCATCGCTCGGGAACCGCCCGCTATGGGTGTTGGAAGGGGTTGCGGCTTACCACGCTGGCGAGCATCGCGACGCGGCATTGACGTCGTGTCCTTCGGACAGTCTGCTGCGTCAGCCGTCTTCCGCCGAAGCGCTCAGGCGCGCGATGGCCGCCGCCGGTGCCTGCGTCGCTGCGCAAATCAGAGCGGGGAGAGACTGGCGCGACGTCAGATGACGGTGTCGTTCGCGACCCTGAAAGGTCACGCGACATCATCGAGAAGTCGCTGACGAGACCCTGCGGCGGCGAAGCGTCTTCGCCGATCGCAGATACACGGCCAGCACGGCGGTCGCGATCACGACGGCCACGAGGTAGAGCAGGCCAAGCTTTGCGGCAGAGAAGTAGACCTCCGCTCGCGTCGCCGGAAGACTCTGGGGCCGCCACGGCGCGACGCGCCACAGTCCCTGGGTCACGAGCAACACGCCGATTGCGGCCGCGCCAAGCGGTAACGCTGTCACCGCGAGGCGGAGTCCGTTCGGCCTGTTGACATCGCTCCGCAACACCGACGCGACCACGAGCGCGACGACGAACGACAGGCCGATGACCCATCGTACCAGCCACGACGCCCATGCCACTGCGGTGTGAAGTGGTGTCGTGGCCGTGATGTTCGCGTAGCGCACCGCCACGGCATCAACTTCGCCGCGATGGGCCGCCCACCACCCGTCGAACGACACGGTCGCCACTGCCAGGAGCCCGAAGATCACCAGTCCGGCGCTGAACACCGGCAGCGCACCCGTTGCGCGGCGAACAGCCTGCCCGATCTCGAGACTCGCGCCAGCGCCTGTGGCCGTACCGATCGTGAAGCCGATGCCGACTGCAAGCACGACAACCAGGGCCGCTGAGAACAACAACGCGAGGACGTTCGACTCCGGGACGTTCAGCAGCCCCCAATAGACGCCGGCAAGCACGAGCGATCCGATCAGGAAGACCACCGCGGCCTTGACGAATGCGGTGCTCCTCATCGCACGCTCTCAGGTGAGACCGTCAACGTGAACACATCGCTTGACGCCGACACATCTGGCACGTACATCGGCGAAATGCGCGCCGGCATCGCGCTGAAAATGCCTGGCGTCGTCACCCTCAGCATGTAGGCAACGTCGTAGCGTCCGAGGCGGAAGTCGCTCAGGAAGTACGTGGTGCGATCGTCGCGCAGCTCGCGCTGGCTGCCGTAGAACCATTCACCGGTCCGTCGCTCGATCTCGTAACCCTCTTCCTTCTCGATCTGCTCGGTGCCGGCCGGAATCGGATCCTCGAGCATCAGGTACTTCCACTCGGTTGATCCGGCGGCGGTCAGCCGCACCAGGAGGAGTTCACCAGCCGCTGCCTGCCCGTTGAACGGCGCCTCGCGATACACAATGCGGCCGTTCCGCTGCACCGGCATCAACCGCACGTAGGTGCGGGTCAGCGCCAGGCGCCGCGAACCGGTGCGCTCGGCGGCGGCCGGCTTGTCGTAGTAGCGGACCGCGGCGTCGTAGTACACCGTGCCTTCGCCCTGCTTCACGATGCGCACAGTGTTGGCGCCTTCACGCCCTGGCGCTTCAATCAACACAGGATTCGGCGCCGTGAGCGATGCGGCGTCGAAGGTCTGCGTGCGAACCTTCTCGCCGTTCACGAACACGTCAGCGGTGACCGGGGCCGGCCGTTCACCACGCGCCTTCATGTAGGCGAGCAGTCCCTGCAGGGCGATGGCGGTCTGCTTGGTGCTGACCCAGTATCCGCCGGCGTTGCGGCTCAGCGAGAGCCACCGGGCGACCCGTTCAAGTACCGGATTGGCCGGCTCCCTGGCCGCGAGCGCCTTGAGCGCCAGCGCCGACGCTTCAACGCTGGTGTCGGCGAAGTCGTCGAGCAGGGGGTCGCTGTCTGCAGGCCAGGAACTGACGTCGCCTTCGGTGCGTACCGCCGACAGCAGCTCGCCCGCGAGCGCATTCCCGCGCTCATCCTTGAGGTGGTCGAGCGTCATGAGCAGAAACGACTGCCCGGAGGCGGTCATGCGGCCGCGCGCGGCCCACAGTTCGTCGAGCGCCTTGGCGATCGTGAACGTCTCTGTTTCAACAGGGACAGCCGATCGCACGAGCACGTAAGCCACGTAGGCCTTGAGGTCGGGAATCGCCTGCGGGTATTGCTCGTACAGCCCGCGGAGCGTCTGGCTGGCGCTCGCGATGCGCCAGTCGTCGATCCGGACGCCGTTCTCTTTCGCCTGCAGCAGACCATCAATGGCATACGCGGTCATGAAGGGATGGTTCTCGTCCGTCTTCCACCATCCCCACCCCCCATCGTCGTGCTGGTAGTCGTAGAGGCGTTTCAGGCCGTCGCTGACTTTTCGATCGAGAGATTGCAGGCGCTCCGTCGGCGCCATCTGCATCTCCGACAAGGCGCGCAGCACCACCAGGTTCGGGACAAAACTCGAGAGCGTCTGTTCAGTGCAGCCCCAGGGGAACGACGTGAGGTAGTCGAGGGCGCCGAGCATGGTGCCAGCCATCGACGGTGTCAGCCCAATACGAACCGATCGCCCCGAGGCATTTGCCGTGGGAGGAATCGTCAGGTCGAACGTTCGTGGCGACGTGTCGAGCACGGAGCCCGAGCGGCCGCTGTTGCGCTGCAGGCCGGCTGGCAGGATCGGCAATGACGTCTGCATCGCGTCGCCCGCGGCGGTGCTGGTGGCCTTGCCCGTGATACTGACCGAGCGCACGGTATTGGCCTTGAAGGTCCAGTCGGTGCGCTGCTGACCACTCGATGCCACTTGTAATGCGCG
>CADEEX010000305.1 GCA_902826465.1 uncultured Acidobacteriota bacterium | reverse complement strand
ATGGAAAAGCGGCCGATCATGGCGGCGAAGCCGGAGTGGAAGATCGAGCTCGACGAAGTGGCCGATACGCACGTGGCCATGAACCTCGACTCGCTCGCCTCGACCCGCTCCATTCACAACACCGTGGAAACGCCGGCCGAGATCGAGGGCTCGTTCGACCGCATCGCTTATGAGAAGGGCGCGGCGGTGATGCACATGATCGAGAACTACGTCGGCACCGACGTGTTCAGGAACGGCGTCAACGCGTATCTCGAGAAGCACGCCTTCAACAACGCCACGTCGCAGGACTTCTGGACCGCGATGACCACCGCGTCCGGCAAGCCGATCGACCGTATCCTGCCGACGTTCGTGAACCAGCCCGGCGTCCCGCTGATTGACGTCAGCCTCGCCTGCACGAACGGCGCAACCACCCTCACACTGGCCAGCGAGCGCTTCCTCACGGGTGGCCCCGCCGCGACCACCACGCCAAGGAATCCGGCGTGGCAGATTCCGATTTGCGTGAAGACGCCGGCCGGCGCCAACGCCTGCCAGGTCATCACCACTCCGCAGGCCACCGTCACGCTGCCAGGCCCGCAGTGCGCCCCCTGGGCGCTCATCAACACTGGCGCGGCCGGCTACTACCGCGTCGCCTATTCCACGGCCAATCTGCGGGCGCTCGCCGCCGACGCAACGACTCACCTCTCCGACGCCGAGCGCCTGTCGCTCGCCGCCGACGAATGGGCGCTCGTGAGTCTCGGCAAACACACGGTCAGCGACTACCTGACGCTGGTGTCCGGCTTCGGCAAGGAGCGGACCAGCGGCGTGGTCGACGAAGTGGCCGCCCGGCTCGGCACCACACACGACTACCTGACCACGAGCGCCACCCGCGGGCCGTTCGAACTGTTCGTGCAGAAGCTGTTCGGTCCGCTGCTGTTCGAAGAATTGACGCTCGACGGCACCGCGGCTGACAACGACGATCGCCGCGCGCTGCGTGCGACCGTGATCGACGTGCTCGGCGGCGCCGGCAACGACCTCAACCTGTCCGCAACCGCGCAGGCGACGCTCGAACGGGCAATGCGAGGTGGCGCACCGCTCGAAACCACCGCCGCAGATGCCATCGTCCGTGTTGCCGCGCGTCACGGCGATGCGGGACTCTGGGACCGGTTGCTCCAGGCGTCGAAGGACGCCACATCGCCGGCGGAGCGCTATCGGTATCTGTATGCGCTCGGCTCATTCCAGAACCCGACGCTCATCGACCGCGGCTTGAATTTCTCCCTGACATCGGATCTGCGGAGTCAGGACGCCGCGTCGTTCCTCGGTCGGTTCCTGCGCAGCGGTGCCGCGCGGCCGCGAGCCTGGAGCTTCATCAAGCAGCACTGGGC
Organism: uncultured Acidobacteriota bacterium; assembly: GCA_902826465.1. GTDB lineage: Bacteria > Acidobacteriota > Vicinamibacteria > Vicinamibacterales > CAVVIG01 > CADEEX01. The sequence continues at coordinate 4,502 of CADEEX010000305.1, read as the reverse complement.
GGAACTGGCGCCGAAGGTGACGATCTCGCTCGGTGACGTGCGACTGGTGGAGAGCCTCGGCAGTTTCTGTGACGCCGAGTCCAGAGACGATGTGCGCCGCTTCTTCACCACCAACAAGCTGCCGGCCGCGTCGCGCGCACTCGATCAGACGATTGAGCGCATCAACAACTGCATCGCGCTGAAGGAGCGCCAGAGCGCGTCGCTCACGTCCTGGCTCGCCGCCAATCCTGGTCGGTAGTCAGGGGACACTCGTCCTTCGTCGTTCAGAACTTCGTCATTTCCCGCTTCCCTGAGACGGCGGGATGAGCCGCAATGCTCGCCCTCCAGAGGCGATCGGTCCCCACGCGGATGCCGATCCGGGGACTCCACACGATCTCGCCCGTCCGCACGCCGCGATCTTCGATGAACAGGCGGTCACCGCACAGATCTTCGCGATTCAGCTCCGGCCCAATGCCCATCGCCATCGTGAGGTTGCCCGGACCGCGACACAGTCCGGCAACATCTAAAGCCGCCAGCCCCGCGGACCGGCGCCTGCCCTTCGTCTGGCGTAATCGCCGGCGTCGCATCACCCCGATGCCCTCAAGCGGATCGAGGGCGCGAATGAGCACCGCCGCAGGCGCCCCCTCATCTTCGGTGACGGCATTCACGAGATAGTGGATCCCGTAGTTGAGATACACGTAGGCAAACCCTGGAGGGCCGTAGAGTGGCGCGTTGCGAGCGGTCAGTCCAGGCGCCGCATGACAGGCTGGATCCGACTCGCCGATGTAGGCCTCAACTTCGACGATGACCCCGCTCGTCACCACGCCGCGACGACGGTGCACGAGGACCTTGCCGAGGAGTTCCTGTGCGACGGTGAGGGTCGGCCTCCGGTAAAAGTCGCGCGGCAGGCGCGACGCGGCCGTCACCGAAGGCGTGCGAGTGCCCGCTGTGCCGCGAGCGCCACGTTCGGATCCTTATCCGTGGCCAGCGGTTCAACCACGGCGACGGCCGCCGCGTCGCCAGACAGGCCGAGCGCGTCGATCACGTCGAGCCGCACCTCACCCGTGGGCGGACGAATCAGCGCGCTGAACACCGCGGCGCGCCCCGGCGCGAGTTCGTAGATGTACTGCAGCGCCTGGTCGCGCAGCTTCTCGTGATCGGTGGCCTCCACGATCGTGGTGACCGAGCCATCCGCCAGCCTCACGTTGGAAAAATGCGCCGCCAGCAGAATGGCCTCGTGCTTGTCTTTCACGATGCCGGCCTGGACCGCAGCGTTACGTTCACGGTCGTTCGAACGAGCAATCCCCTCGATCGCAATCATGCGCATCGTCAGGTCCTTGCCGTTCAGCCGTTCGACGAACTGCGGCATGTTCGCTTCATGCGAGATGCGCGCGAGGGCGTCGAAGGCACGCTCGGCCAGCGGCCCCTTGCGATAGAACGTCAGCAGCGAGCTGAGCCCTTCGACCGCGCGCTCGTACTCCATCATGCCGAGCGCCCACATGGCCGTTTCGCGCACAGGCTCTTCGCGGCTGTTGAGCGCGCTGATCACGGCGTCGCCGAGCCTTTCATCGACCGGTCCGTCGCCAGGGCGCTTCGCGTAGACCCGACCCACCACTCGTAGCGCGGCGATACGCATGTTGAGATCGGGGGACCCGATCAGCCCCGCCAACAGCGGACCCGTTCGCTGGATCATCACCGGCCGATCCGCACGAGCGACCTCGCCGGCAAGCGCGCCGAAGGCATAGAGTGACTCGAATGCCACCCGGAACGTCCGATCGAGCGCGCCGTTGGCCAGAGCCACGGCCACCGCGAGCGGAACACGGCGAGGGCCGAGCGCGGAAGGGCCAAGGGTGAAGACCGGTTCGGCGCTGAGGTTGCCACGCACTTCGACGATCAGGCCGACGCGCTTCTTCGGTGTCACCTTCTGCGCAAGAAAGATGTTCAGCTCCGAAGCGATGGCGCTCATCTGAATATCGTCGACCGGATCGAGAATGAGCGGCTCCAGCGGCAGGGCCGCCTCCGCGTAGCCCTCGCCCTTCAGCAACTCCACGGCGCGGGCGCGCACCTTGCCGTCTTTGCTCGACAGGTCGGCCACCGTGTTCTCGAACGTGATCGTTTGAGCCGACGCGGAAGACGTCACCGTCGCCAGCGTCAGCGCGGCCACGGCCAGTATGACGGCACGTGCACGCCGCGCCACGTTCATGGTCCAGTCCCGATCAGTGTCCCGTGGCGTACGCATGCGGCCGTCCCTCCGCCAGTGCCACTTTGATGTATCGGCCGGTGTGCGACGCCTCAACCTGCGCCACCTGCTCCGGTGTCCCTGTCGCCACCACCTGCCCACCGTCTTCGCCACCTTCGGGCCCGAGATCGACGATGTAGTCGGCCACCTTGATGACGTCGAGATTGTGCTCAATCACCACCAGCGTGCTCCCCGCCTCGAGCAACTTCCTGAACGCCGTGAGGAGCTTCGCGATGTCGTCGAAGTGCAGCCCGGTGGTCGGCTCGTCGAGAATGTACAGCAGGCGATCGCCGCTGTGCGACGACAAATGCGCGGCAATCTTGATTCGCTGAGCTTCACCACCCGACAGCGTCGTGGCGGGCTGCCCGAGGCGCAGGTAGCCAAGACCGATCTCATCGAGCACCTGCAGACGCCGCAGCACCTTTGGCGAGCTGCTGAAGAAGGCCAGCGCCTCGCGAACGGTCAGATCGAGCACCTGATGAATATTGCGTCCCTTGTAGCGGACCTCGAGCACCTGCGGCTTGAAGCGTTTGCCGTCGCACTGATCGCACGGCACGAACACGTCGGCCAGGAACTGCATCTCGACGCGCACTTCGCCCTCGCCCTGGCACGCCTCGCAGCGTCCGCCGGGCACATTGAACGAGAAGTGGCTGGGTGTCAGGCCACGCGCTTTCGCATCCTTGCTCGAGGCGAAGATCTCGCGGATCGGGTCGAAGGCCTTCAGATACGTCACCGGATTCGAGCGCGGCGTCCGTCCGATCGGCGCCTGGTCCACCAGCACCACGTCGGTGATGTACTCGGTGCCTTCGAGCTTGGTGAACGAACCGACGCGACGGTCCCAGCCGCCTTTCACGCGCTTGATCGCAGCGTAGAGCACGTCGTGCACGAGCGTCGACTTGCCTGATCCGCTGACGCCGGTCACACACGTCAGCGCGTTCAGCGGAATCGAGAGGTCGACACCCTTCAGGTTGTGCTCGGTGGCGCCGGTCAGCCTGATCTTCTGCCCTGTGCCCTTACGCCGCGTGGTTGGGACGGGGATCGCCAGTTCCTGACGCAGATACTTGGACGTCAGCGACCGCGTCTCGAGCATCAGTCCGTCGAGCGTGCCCGAGTAGACGATGCGCCCACCCTGCTCGCCGGCGCCGAGCCCCAGGTCCACGATGTGGTCGGCCACCTTGATCATGTCGGCGTCGTGCTCTACCACGATCACCGTGTTGCCCTGATCACGGAGCTGACGCAGGATGTCGATGAGGCGAAGGTTGTCGCGCGAGTGGAGGCCGATCGACGGCTCATCGAGCACGTACAGCGTGCCCACCAGCGCCGAGCCGAGCGACGTCGCCAGGTTGATGCGCTGCGCTTCACCACCAGACAACGTGGACGACAGGCGATCGAGCGACAGATAGTCGAGACCCACATCGGCGAGGAAGGTGAGCCGTCGGCGAATCTCCTTCAGCACCTTCTCGGCGATCGCAATCTCCTTCGCCGAGAGGTCGAGATTCGCGAAGAAGGTCTGCGCATCGCGCACGGTGAGCGCCGACACCTTGTCGATGGTCCGCGCGGACACGCGTACGTCGCGCGCTTCGCGGCGGAGACGACTGCCGCCGCACTCCGGGCACGTCAGGTAGCCGCGATAGCGGCTCAGGAACACGCGCACGTGCACCTTGTATTTCTTCTTCTCGAGCCACCGGAAGAAGCCGCGGATGCCGTCGTAGTCGCCGCTTCCCTCAACGATGAACTGTTTCTCGTGGTCGGTGAGTTCTTTCCACGGCACGTCGAGACGCACCTTCGCCTTCTTCGCCGCGCGCTTCAGTTCGGCCAGCTGCGTCCGATAGTGCGGCTTGCTCCAGGGCTCGATGGCGTTGTCGGCCACAGACTTCGTCTTGTCGGGTACGACCAGGTCGAGGTCGAGTTCGATGATGTTGCCGAAGCCGTGGCACGTGGGACAGGCACCGAACGGGTTATTGAACGAGAACAGCCGCGGCTGCGGATCCTCGTACATGATGCGGCACGTCCGGCACTCGAAGCGCTCGGAGAACACATGCACCACTGGGGGCTCGGGGCTCGGGGCCGGGGACTCGACACTCGCGACTGCCGATCCTCGACTGCCGACTTGCAGCGCCCACGCGGCGCCGCCGCCTTCACGGTAGGCGGTCTCGATCGAATCGGTGAGGCGCTCGCGCGTGTCGGCGCCACCCACCACAATGCGATCGACCACCACTTTCAGCGCCGGCGCGCCCGCCAGTGCCTTCACATCCACATCGTCGAAGGCGGTGGCGTGATGATC
>CADEEX010000304.1 GCA_902826465.1 uncultured Acidobacteriota bacterium | reverse complement strand
CCCCGATTCGCATAGTAGAGCTGAACCGTGTCGCGATCGAGTGCCAGCTGAGTGACGAAGTACGGCCGGCCTGGCTGCAGCGAGAGGGTCTCGCGCAGCGCCGCCTCTGCAACGCCGTGATTGCCCTCGAAGGTGACGGCATTCACCAGCGTGCGGGCGCCTTCAACAACTCGCACCTGAAGATTCACAGGCACCTGCGACCCATCGCCAATCGCCTGTTCTGTGCCGACCTCGATCTCAACCGCCACGCTGGCATAGCCATCGCGCCTGTAGAGACCCTCGACCGCCGCCCGGTCGGCATCGAGCGCCGCGACCGAGAACGGCTGCCCCGACCGCACGCGCATCCGGTCCTGAAGCGTGGCCAGCGGCAGCGCGCTGACACCGCTCACCTCAACGCGATCGACCCGATACTGAGGGCCGCGAGCCACGGTGAAGGTGATCAGCATCTCGCCGTCGCGATCCTGACGTTCAAACGTGACACGCGCATCGCGATACCCCTGCGCGGTCAGAAACTCCCGGATGCGCACAGTCGAGTCTTCCAGCAGGTCTTCGTCCGCGGATCCTTCGCGGGCGATCGGTGCCAGATCCGCCTGGCGGCCCGCCGGAATCGGATCGCCCTGAAAGGCGATTCGCACGTGCGGTCCCTGCACCGCCGTCACTGTCAGGTTCACGGTCTGGCCATCGTCAACCGGCAAGGCCGACACCGTCATCCGCGCCGCGAGGAAACCGCGCGCACGCTGGTCGTCCAGATGCTCGCCGATGCGCCGCGTCAGACCGTCCCGATCGTAGACGCGTCCAGACGTCAGGCTAAGGCGTTCGAGCACCGTTGCCACCGGCATGCCGGCATCGCCGGTCAGCTCAATCGTACCGACGCGCGCGCGCGCTCCTGGCGTCAGCGTGAATCGCAGCGTCGAGCGGTTCGATGTCGGGATCGCCAGAATGTGCGGCTCGACCCGGGCATTGAGGAAGCCCACCACCTTGAGGTCCTCCTCAACGAGCCGCGCCATGTCATCGACACGATTGGCCCGCGGCGACGCCCCGAACCGTTCGGTGACGAGACGTCTCAGACGATCGTCGTCGATGCCACTGACGACGCCACTGAACTCGATGTCTTCGATCGGGCGCAGCGATCGCAGCTCATACCGCAGGTCGACGACCTCGCCTCGCAGTGACGCGTGGACGCGGATGTCTTCGAATGTCCCCAGGCCGTACAGGTGCGTGATGGCCTCGCGCACGGCGGCAATCGACAGCCGCGCGCCAGCGGCCACCTGCACCAGCGCCAGCAGGCGGATCTCGGTCGTCGGACGACCATCGCGCTCGATCGTGACCGTCCCGATCGGGTGGCCAACGTAATCCATCACGTCGGCGCGCACCGGCGAGGCGCCGAGCAGCACCGCCGCCAGGCAGGCGGCGATCAGGCGAAGCATCAGAAGCTGTGCCTCACCCGCACTTCGATGGCGTAGGTTGAATCTTCGTTTCTCGAGAGGATCCACGACAGCCGATCGCTCTCGTCGTACTCGAGCAGCACGATCTGATCGTCTCTCGAGCTGCTCAGGCTGCGCGAGAACGTGAGATACACGCGGTCGGAGATGCGCTTGCCAATCGTCACTCGCGCCGACGGATTCACGCGGCTGGTCGATGACGACGGGTCAATCAACGACGGCGTCAGCTGAAACGAATCGACACCGAACGTCTGCTCGACAATACGGCCGACTTCGGAGGACACGGGGCTGGCCAGAATCTGCGTGGCCCGGGTGCGAATAATGTCACGCTCGAGCTCGTTGCGATTGGCGTTCGACAAGCGCGACAGCTCGGCGCCGCCATACGGATCGAGTGTTCGCTGCGAGTCGCTGAACAGGAGCGCCAGGACGTCAGCGGGAGGCAGTGGCGGATCGGAGCTGAGCTCAGGTTGCAGACGTTCGATCGTGCCGACCGCGCGCACCGTCACCTGGTAGGTCTGCCCCGGAGCCCGCACCCGGGTCAGGGCTTCCAGATCGAGAAACGGTTCGATCCGCGTCGGGTTGGTGAAGTCGATGTTGCCGCGCGTCACGAGATAGCGCCGCCCTTCGAAAATGACCTCCCCACGATCGACCTGCGCCCGGCCGAATAGCAACGGGCGATCGTAAGTGCCGCGCAGCTGGAGATCGGCGCTGGCGACGAGTCGCGCCAGATTGTTCTCGACGCGCAGCGTCGATGGCACCTGCACCTGAATGTCGAATCGAAGCGGCACCGGCGTCGCCGCCGCCGACGGCGCCACCTCGATCGCAGGCGCGCCGGCACCGAAATCCAGAAAGCCGCTGTTCGGATCGATGCGTCGGTTCCACACCGCGCTCTTGACCGTCACCAGGCCGGTAAGAGTCGGCGCCTTCACATTGCCGCGCACCGCGAGATCGGCATCGACCGTCGAGCGAATCCCCTCGGGATAGCGGAGATGCATGTCATCACCGCGGACGGTGACGTTGAGCTCGCCAGGCAGGTAGCCGTCGAGCCCGACCCGTCCACCGAACTGAATGCGCCCCTCGCCCATCAGCGCCGTCACATCGTCGAGGCGGACGCCACGGGAGTCGAAGCGAATCGCGCCGTTGATGTCGTCGAGGGCGTTTGGCAGCGAGAGATGGCGGACGCGGCCATCAACGATCGTCGCGCTGCCAGAAAACACCGGCTCGTAGAGCGGGCCATCGACCGCGGCCGCCAGTTGCGCGCGCCCGGAACCGCGAACATCAGGAAAGAAGCCCTGCAGAATGCCGAGATTGGCGTCGCCCGAGGCCTTCAGGGCAATCCGCTCGTCATGGAGTGACACCGAGCCGCTGACGGTCAACTGCGTGTCATCGCCTTCGAGCTGCAGGTCCTGCACCTTGACGACGTGCTGATCGAGCGACAGGCGAACAGGCCTCGCGTTGCGAATGGCGTAGTCGAAGAGCGTGAGATCGAAACGATCAACCGTGGCGTCCACGAGCAGGCGATCGATGTCAGCCAGTTCACCAACGACGCGGATCGAGCCGTTGGCCACCGTCTTGGTGTAGGGCGACAGTCGCGGCACGAACAAGCGCACGTACGGGTCAAATGAGCTGTCGTGAAAACGGAACGTCAATTCCGCAGTCGAGGCGGCGTCAAGGGCAATGCGACCAGACCCGGTCAGCGCCAGGCGCGGCGACGACACATCGACCTCGCCGTTCACTTCGGCCCCCCGCAGCGCCAGCGTGCCGGTCAGCAGTCCGACCGGCTCCTGTGCCACGTAGAGATCGTTGACCCTGAACCTGACGTCGTAACGCGGTTCTTCGAATGTCGCGCTGCCCGTCGCCGTGAAGTCGATCCGTCCCGACGGCTGTGCCTGCGGGTAGGCGAATGCCGCGACACGCTCCACGGGAATGCGCCGGCCGTCGGCGTTGAACGAGTAGGTGCCGTCCCAGCCGACGAAGGCCGCACCGGTAATCGTGCCGGTCGTCTTCGCAATGTTGACAGCGTCGAGACGGACGCCGGACCCATCGAAGCGCAGCGACGCCGTGCCCTTCTGAAAGGGTTCCAGGTACGCGGTGCCATCGTCGATCGCCATCACGCCCGATCCGAATGGCGCCTCGTAGGCGCCCGTCAGCGTGAACTCCCCGTTCATCTTTCCGGTGATCGGCCATTCGTCGAGTTCGAAGGCATGTCGCAGCCCTTCAATCTCGCGGCGAGCCACGCGGATGCGCGCATTGATCTCTTCGCCTCCGTCGCGGCGCGGGTAGCCGAGCGAAAAGAGGCCGTTCGCGTGAATCTCGGAATCACCCAGACGCACAAGACCGTCGGCCACCGAGACATAGCTGTTCTCGACGACGATGCGCGCCGAGCCGTCGCCCCACACGGTGTCCCAGGCGCGCATGTCTTCGCCCGTGAACAATCCCTCGACACGAGGACGCCTGAAGGTGCCGGTCATGCGGCCATCGAACTCGCCGCGTCCACCAAACGCCACTGGCCCGGTGCGTGCCCCGAAGTCGGTGAGCAGGCCGGCAAGCACCTGATCGCTCTCCTGCCAGTCCTGACTCGTCACGTGGAACGCGAAGTCGGAGTCCTCTGCCCACGCAGTGCGACCGGCAAACGTGACGTGCGTGCTGCCCGTGGCGAAATACCCACCATCGACATCGACGGTGTTCGGCCCATAGCGATAGGTCAGGCTGGCGGCCACCGGCAGGTGTTCATCCAGCGGCAACGGGGCAAACGGCCCCCACTCGTGCCGCGTGTGCTCCGGGTCGGCCGCACGGGCGGCGTCAAGGCTTGGTGTCATTAGCGCGACGCCCGGAGGCGGCGTCACACTCAGTTCGCCGTCGCCGCGATGCTCGACGAAGCGCCCCATCGGCCACTCGAGCAGGTTGCGGCCGCTGGCGCGACCCGCGAGACGCAAGCCCTGAAGGTCGTAGAAATCGGTCAAGGCGGCCAGATCGACGTCTTCGTAGGTGGCGTCGAAACGTCCGGTCGGTTTCGTCGGTGATCCGAGGGGCGCAATCGAGAAACCGAACTGCGCCCGACCGCCGGAAAATTGCGCACCCGCCTCGGTGACGTCGAAGCCGTCCTTCGTCCAATGCAGTCCGCCGAACAGACCGGGGAACCGATAGTCGTCGAGCCCAGCCATCTCGCTCGAGAACGAGCCCGACAGATCGTGGCCGCCCTTGAACAGGTGGAAGACGCCCTTGAAGTCGCCTTCACCGCTCAGATTCCACCGTTCGCGCTCGAAGAACAGCTCGCGCATGCGGCCGAACTGGACGCGCGATGTCACCTGGTAGCTCTGCTCTGGCCAGCGGCTCATGTCGACGGCACCGACAGCAGTCGACTTCGCGCCGTCGGTCGTCATGTCGATGCGCGTGAGCTGCAGATCGTTGCCATCGATCGTGAAGAACGCCCTGAAGTCGGCCCACATCGGCACGTACTGCTGAATCGAGACGAGGCCCCCCTTGAAGCTCGCCTCCCCGTGATACTTCGGGAAGTTGGTGATGGTCAGCTCGATCCCTGGCGCCACAATCCCCCACGGCGTTTCGTGATCCTCGTAGGTGAAACTCCCGCGGGTGCCGTGGAAGTAGCGGGTTGTCGATGTGAAGCGTCGCGGACCTGGCGGACGTCCGGAGTCTTCGCGGCGGAACCGTGGAAAGCTGTCGCCGCCCTTGGATTTCTCGACGAGCATGGCCCAGTCTTCGAGTTCGACCGCACTGACGATGAGTTCGGGGCGCAGCGCCGGCAGGCGCGACCAGTCGAGCGACACCGCCAGTCGCTTCGCCGTAAAGAACGGGCGATCGGCGGGCGTCAGGCCTTCGACCCTGAGGTCGTCAATCTCGATACGTCCACGAAACAGCACCAGCTTGAGGCCGCCAATATGGATGGGACGTCGGAGTTGCGCGGTGCCGCCACGTTCCGCCAGCCCACGCAGCGCCGGGCCGAGATCGATGGTCAAGGACGTCACCAGCGCCGATGCCAGCACGACAACACAGGTCGCAAGCGCGAACCCGGCGTAGCGGAGCATCCGGCGGAGACGCGGGCTGCGGAGGAACTTCACGGGTACGTCACCCAGGCGACACCATCAGGAGCAACGTTCCGGCGTCGACCAGTTGCCCTTCCTGCGCGTGCACGTCGCCGACAATCCCATCGCGAACGGCGCGCAGTTCGTTTTCCATCTTCATCGCTTCGATGACGACCAGCGGCTGGCGTGCCCGCACCGCATCGCCGGTCCTGACCAGCACGCGCACGATCTTGCCTGGCATCGGCGCCACAATGCGCTGCGGCCCCGTCCCCGACGCCGCCGCGTCCTGCTTGCCCCAGCGCCGGCGGTTGCTGAGCGCCACGACCACTGGCCGTCCGTTAACCGTCGTCGCGGTCTGACCGGTGGCGGCGTCCAGCG
>CADEEX010000303.1 GCA_902826465.1 uncultured Acidobacteriota bacterium | reverse complement strand
CGCGATCGCTGCGGCCTTGGCCGGTACCAGGCTCATGCTTGCCAGCGTGGTGTTGATCTCGCCAGAGATGAAGTACTTCGCGGCCAGCGGCTTGAGCAGTTCGTGCAGGCTCTTGCCCTTCTTCGACATCAACTCGAGAATGAGCAGCGCCGGAATGAAGCCGTTGTCGGCAAAGAAGTTGTCGCGGAAGTAGTAGTGCCCGGTCACCTCACCGCCGAACACCCCGTCGGTTTCGCGCATCCGCTTCTTGAAGAACGCGTGGCCGACGCGGTTCATGAACGACGTGCCGCCATGTTCCGCCACCAGATCTTTCACCGCGTAGCTGGCGCGCAGGTCGTAGATGATCGTTGAGCCCGGCTGCTTCAGCAGAAATGCCTCGGCCAGCAGCGCCGTAATGAAGTCGCCCGACACGAACTCGCCGGTGCCGTCGATAAAGAAACACCGATCGGCGTCGCCATCCCAGGCAATGCCGATGTCGGCCTTCGTTTCGATCACTTTCTCGGTGATGTCCCGGCGGTTCTCCTCGATCAGCGGGTTGGCCTCGTGATTCGGGAAGCGGCCATCGATGTCGAAACAGAGGCGCGTGGTCTTGCAGGGCAGCCGATCGAACAGTTTCGGGGCGACCAGACCACCCATGCCGCTGCCAGCGTCGAGCACCACGTTGAATGGTTTGATGATCGATGCGTCGATGAAACCCATCACGTGATCGACATACGGCATCAGCACGTTCTTCGTCGACACGTGGCCGTGGTGCGCCGCCGGCGGCGGCGTGGTGCCGCGAGCGATCATGTCGCGGATATCGCCGATCCCCTCGTCTCCGCTCAGCGCCTCGGCGCCCCGGCGGACCATCTTCAGCCCGTTGTACTGCTTCGGGTTGTGTGACGCCGTAATCTGCACGCCGCCGTCGAGACCATCGGTCGCGACCGCGTAGTAGACCATGTCGGTCGGCACCTGGCCGTAGTCGATGACGTCGGCCCCTTGCGAGATGGCCCCCTCGATGAACGCCCTGGCAATGCTTGGCGACGACAGCCGCATGTCGCGGCCGACGCCGATGCGCTTCGCCTTCAGATAGGCGACGAAGGCCGCACCGATGGCGTGTGCGGCGTCCTCGTGAATCTGATCCGGATACGTGCCGCGGATGTCGTAGGCCTTGAAGATGTCGGGATTCAAAGACAGGGGCATAAAAGGTCTCAGGTCTCAGGTCTCAAGGCTCAAGGCTCAGGGAAGTGCCGAGTCCCCAGCCCCCGGTCGCTACAGTTTGCTGAAATCTGTCACCACGGATTTGTCGCCGAGCACGGCGTCGTCAGTGACCACGGCGCTGCGGCCGATGTGCGTGTGCCGTCCGAGAATCGAGTCGCGGACGATCGCGTCCTGACTGATCCGGCTGTTGGCCCACACAATCGAGCGTTCGACGAGGGCATGCTCTTCGACGTGGCACTGGCGGCCGATCACACTGTAGGCGCCGATGGTGGCGCCCTGCTTCACCACGGCGCCCTCATCGATGAAGCACGGACCCACGAGCACGGCGCCTTCGTCGACGCGTGCCTGCGGCGAGACCCACACTTCGCCTGGTGCCCCAGAGAACGGCGGCGTCTTGAACCGGCCGTCCATGATGTCGCGGTGCACCTGCGTGTACTTTTCCGGTGTGCCGATGTCGATCCAGTAACCGGGATCGGTGTAGGCCACGAACGTTTCGCCGCGCTCGATGAGCGACGGGAAAAAGCTCCGCTCAATCGACCACGGCGTGTCTTTCGGAATGCGCTCGAAGGTCTCGGGCTCGAGAATGTAGATGCCGGCGTTGATCGTGTTGCAGGTGATCTCGTCGGGATTGGGCTTCTCGAGAAACCGCAGGATGTTGTTGTTGGCGTCGGTTTCCACCAGGCCGTAGGCGCTCGGGTTGTCGACCGGCGTCAGCACGATGGTGGCTTTCGCCTTGCGCTCGCGGTGCAGCCTGATGACGGCGGGGAGGTCCACCGACGTCATGACGTCGCCGTTGAAGACCACCACCGACTCGCGCAGTGTGTCGCCAGCGTAACGGATGGCACCGCCGGTACCGAGCGGGGCCGGCTCGACGACGTAGCGGATGGCGATATTCGCCTCGCTGCCATCGCCGAAAATCTCTTCGATTCTCCGCGGCTGGTAGTTGAGGCTGAGAATGACCTCATCGATCTCCGGGACTCTCTTCAACAGGTCGAGCTGGTAGTGAAGAAACGGCCGTTCGAAGATCGGGACGATCGGTTTGGGCGTGTGGATGGTGAGCGGACGGAGGCGTGTGCCCTTGCCTCCCGCAAGCATGATTGCCTTCATGGGCAACCTGCAATGTTATCATCGGCACCGCAGCCATGAACCTGCCGAACTCGCTGTCGGTGACACGGATTTTCCTCGTGCCGCTGCTCGTCGTGGTGCTCCTCACGAAATTCGAAGGGCGGATGATCCTCGGCGTCCGCAAGGAACTGGTCGGCGCCGCGATCTTTGGTCTCGCCTCGTTCACGGATTGGATCGACGGCTACCTCGCGCGTCGTCGTCACCAGGTGACACCGATCGGTCAATTCATCGATCCGTTCGCTGCCAAGCTGCTCACGATTTCCGCGTTCATCTCGCTGGTGCAGATGGATCTGGCGCCGGCGTGGATGGTGGCGATCATCATCGGTCGGGAGTTCGCGGTGACGGTGCTGCGCAGCCTGGCGCACGCCCGCGGCGCGACGATGCCCGCCTCGTCTCTGGGGAAGATCAAGATGATTGCGCAGATCGTGGCGATTCTGGCGCTGATCCTCGGCAAGGATCACCTGCAGGGCTTTTTCGTGATTGGGCAGGTGGCGCTGTGGGTGGTGGTCGCGACCGCGCTGATCTCCGCCATCGACTACTTCCGCCGTTTCGGGTCGTTCCTTTATCCGAAGGCGGCCGAACCGACCGCGGCTGAGCGGCCGCTGCCGAAGCGCAAGGTCAGTTAGATTTCGTTGGCGGGAGCGGCGGCAGCGCCGGGTCCACCGGCGGCGCGTTCTTCAGCTCGGTGATCAGCTTCTCGGCATCTTCGAGTATTTCGCTCTGCTCGAACTCCTGCACAATCTTCTCGAGCATCGGCAACGCCTCGGCCGGCCGGCCGACCTTCACGTACGACTGCGCGAGGTAGAAATACGCCAGGTCGCGGTGCGAAAAATTCGGGTCTTGCTTCATCAGCGCGACCAGCCGATCGATCGCGCCGGGATACCAGCGGATCTTGTAATAGAAATGGCCGATCTCCATTTCTGACATGCTCAGGCGATCGTGCGCCTCGCGGAGACGCGCCTTCGCCTCCGGCATCAGCGCACTGTTCGGGTAGCGCGTGACGAAGGTTTCGAGATCGCGGATGGTTTCGCGCGTTTCCGACTGATCGCGCTGCGGCGATCGCATCTGCTTGAAGTGCGCCATGCCGAGTTTGTACTGGGCGTAGTCGGCGCGCGGGTGTGTCGGGTAGTACGAGAGAAACTCCTGGAACTCGGCGATCGCGAGCACGATGGATTCGGGCGTGCCTTCGCCGAGGTAGGTGTCGCCGATGCCGAGTTTGGCGTCGGGACGGACGGGGCTCTGGGTATACGTTTCCGTGACCTGCTTGTAGAACTCGCGCGCCGTCAGCCACTTCTTGTTCGCCAGCTGCTCGTTCCCCCGTTCGTACAGGAACTGGTCGGGTTGAGGCGTGCCCGGAGGGACGGCGCCGCGTCCGCTCGAGGCGCAGGCGCCGAGCGCGAGCGCGCACACGAGGGTGGCTGTGGCGGCCGCAAGACGTGTGCTGTAGTGGATCACTGTGATAGCTCTTTCAACCAGGCGTATTCCGCGGCGAGTCCCTGTTCGAGCGTCACCTTCGGCGCAAATCCCATATCGGTGCGCGCCAGCGAGGTGTCGGCAAAGGTGTGACGCATGTCGCCTTTCTGCGCCGGGTCCTGATGAACGATGGGCGGATGCCCGGTAACCCGGCCGATCATCTCGAGCACCTCGAGCATGGAGACCCTCGAGCCGCCGCCAATATTGTACACACGGCCCGGCACCCCACGAGTGGCGGCGCCGATGGTGGCCGCCACGGCGTCGTTCACGAAGGTGAAGTCGCGCGTCTGGTGGCCGTCGCCGTAGAGGGAGATCGGCTCTCCGCGTAGCGCCGCCTTCAGAAACTTGTGGAACCCCATGTCCGGCCGCTGCCGAGGGCCGTACACGGTGAAATAGCGCAACGAGACCGTGGGCACCTTGTAGTTCACAAAGTAGAGGTAACAGAGCTGTTCTGCCGCCAGTTTGCTGACCCCGTACGGCGACACCGGCTGGGGCAGCGCGTCTTCCCGCATCGGCATCGAGACGTTGTCGCCATACACCGACGAACTCGAGGCATAGACCAGCCGTTCGATCGGCCGGTTCACGCAGGCTTCGAGCAGGACCTGCGTGGCCTCGATGTTGTTAGTGGTATAGACGTTGAAATCGCTTCCCCAGCTCTTTCTGACGCCGGCCTGGGCGGCCAGGTGGAAGACGTGGGTGCGATCGGCCAGCAGGCCGGCCAGGTCGGCATCCTGGATCCGCGACTCGACGAACCGGAACGATGGGTGCGCCTTCAGCGCGGCAAGGTTCCGCTCCTTCATTGGCCGCGGGTAGTAGTCGGTGAAGCAGTCGATGCCGATGACGTCGGCGCCGCTCCTGAGCAGCGTTTCGCCGAGAGTCGATCCGATGAAGCCGGCTGCGCCGGTAATGAGTGCGTTCATGATGGAAACGTGAAGAATTGCCGGACCCGATCGGGAAGCCGACGTGGCTTGCCGTTCGGATCGAGCGAGGCGTGGACGGTGTGTCCATTGGCCAGCAACGCCGCATCGGCGGCGCGGACCACGCGGTAGTTGAACCTGACCCTGACCGGCGACATCAGCTCACCGGACGTCTCGATGTCGAGCTCGTCATCGTAGCGCGCCGACTGCCTGTACTCGCAGTGCGCCTCGAGCACGGGCAGCGCGAACCCGTCCTGTTCCAGCTCGCGGTAGCTCCAGCCCGAATGCCGCAGCCAGTCGGTGCGACCCACTTCGAACCAGACGAGATAGTTGGCGTAGTAGACCACGCCCATCTGGTCGGTCTCCGCGTAGCGGACGCGAACACGGGAGGCTGCCGACCGTGAGGCGGTCAACGCGAAGACGCGGCCAGGCCGCGTGACGCTGCCGTCTTGAGTTCGCGCGTCGCGCGTTCCGGATCGGGCGTGTTGAAGAGGGCGTTCCCGGCCACGAGGATGCGGGCACCGGCGTCGACCACCTGCGCGGCGTTGCCGAGGTCGATGCCGCCGTCGATCTCGATGAGCGCCGATCGGTTGCCAGAGCGGTCGAGCATGTCGCGCACCTTGCGGACCTTGGCGACGCTGCCCGGAATGAACGATTGGCCACCGAAGCCCGGGTTGACCGACATCACCAGCACGAAGTCGACATCGGCGGCAATCTCCTCGAGGGTGCCCACCGGCGTCGACGGGTTCAGCACCACACCCGCGCGGATCCCGAGTTGCTTGATGGCGTGCACGGTGCGATGCAGGTGCGGCAGCACCTCGACATGCACGGAGATCATCGACGCCCCGGCCGCGGCAAAGGCGTCGATGTAGCGGTCGGGCTCTTCGATCATCAGGTGCACGTCGAGCGGCACTTTGGCCACGCGCGCCAGCGCTTTCACCACCGGCGGTCCGATCGTGATGTTCGGCACGAAGTGCCCGTCCATGACGTCAACGTGGATGAAGTCGGCGCCGCCGCGTTCCACGCGCGCAATCGCCTCGCCGAGCGCGGCGAAATCAGCGGAAAGAATAGACGGCGCAATCTGTACGGTCACCGGCTGACCTCGAGCGAAATCGGTTCACCCTGGGCAATCTGGAATCCCGCCTTCGGGTTCTG
>CADEEX010000302.1:1262-5912 GCA_902826465.1 uncultured Acidobacteriota bacterium | reverse complement strand
GTTCGAACACTTTGAGGCCGGGCTCGGTGGCTGTCTCGAGGAAGCCAGGCGCATCATCAAGCCAGGCGGGTGGCTGTTTCTGACCGTGCCGTTTCACAACGGCCGCCTGATGCGGCGCGATGCGCATCCGCTCGAAGAATGGGACGAGCACTTCAATCCGCAGACCGGATACCAGCAATCGCAGCGCTTCTACCAGTGGCGGCTCACCGCGCCAGAACTCAACAGGGAGCTGGAACTGCACGGTTTCCGTCCCGACTACATCGTGCCGCTGCACAAGGACACCGGCGTCGGCCGCTGGCTGCAATGGCACGTCGGTATCCGCAAAGGGTCGTTTCTCTACCGTGCCGCCGTGCGGGCCTGTACGCCGCTCATGCCGTCGTGGTACATCAGCCACATGATCTTCGCCGCCGCTCAGCACCGCTGAGTTGATCCGCCGTTTTCACTACTGATGAAACCCGCTCTCGTTGATGCGTTGTGCTGCCCGGAATGTCAGGGCACGCTCACTCTCACCACGTTCGAATCTGCAGCGCAGGAGGTCGAAGAAGGCCTGCTCACCTGCGGCGGATGCCGACGCGCGTTCCCTGTGACCAATGGCATTCCTCGGCTCCTGCCAGACGCGCTCATGCATCTGGCCGTGGCCTACCACCCAGCCTTCTTCCAGCGCCCCGAGGCGGCGGCGGTCAGGCACGCCGCGGAGAAGCTGGACGATCGGTGGTGGGACGCCGAACGCCGCACGGTGAAGAGCTACAGCTACCAGTGGCGGAAGTTCAAACAGATGTTTCCCGAGTGGGAGCGTGTCTTCAAGGAATCGATCACGCCGCTCACGCCGCAGTTCTTCGCGGGCAAGCGCGGCCTCGACGCCGGCTGTGGTTTCGGGCGGTCGTTGTTCTACTCGGGCCAGTACGGGGCAGAGATGATCGGCCTCGACCTCAGTGAAGCGATTGAAGCCGCACGCGAGAACACGCGCCACCTGCCGAACGTTCATCTGGTGCAGGGCGACATCTTTCATCCGCCGGTCAGGCGCGGCACCCTCGACTTCGTCTACAGCATCGGCGTACTGCACCACCTGCCAGATCCGAAGGGCGGGTTTCTCGCACTCACGCCCCTGATTCGTCCCGGCGGCGCCATGTGCATCTGGGTCTACCTGCGCGGACGCGGACGCCAGATCTGGTGGTTCACCAGGATGCGCGCGATCTCGACGCGGACGCCGCTGCGCCTGCTCAACCTGTTGACCTTGCTCCTGGCCGTGGCGCAGTGGCTGCTGTTCATCCTGCCGTATCGCGTGCTCCGCGCGCTCGGACTCCGCGCGCTGGCGGCGAGAATCCCGTTCACGCTCTACGCCCAGTATCCGTTCCGCGCACTGCATACCGACTGGTTCGACGGTCTCGCGGTCCCGCTGCAGAACTACTACAAGCCAGACGATATTCGCGGCTGGTACCGCGAAGGCGGCTACGCGGAGACGCGCATCGAACCGGAGTCGACCTGGAACGGGCGTGCTCTCGGCTATCGACCGAAGTGACCCTCGTCGTCTTTTTCAGCCGTGGTGTCTCGCTCGAAACCTGGCAACGTGCCGGCATTCTCGAGCGCGAACTGTCGCTCTTCCGGGGACTGCTCGCGCCAGGCGACCGCGCGGCCTTCGTCACCTACGGCGCTGTGGACGATGGACGGCATGTGAATGGGTGGGCCGACGTTGAGGTCCTGCCCAACAGGTGGCGCTTGCCAGGAAACGTCTACAGCCTCGCGGCCCCGCTTCTGCACTGGCGCGCTCTCCGCGCGGCGACCCTGTTTCGCACCAATCAGATCAACGGCGCCTGGACGGCTGTGATCGCACGGGCGTTGCACCGGCGACCACTGATCCTCCGATGCGGGTTCCTCTGGGCCGACAACGTGGCTCGCATGACCACCAGCGCCTGGCGTCGTCGAATCACACGCGCCCTCGAACGCTTCTGCCTGCGCCAGGCCGATCGGGTGATCGTTGCCTCGGCGGTCCACCGCGACGATGTGACCTCGCGCTACGGTGTGGCGGCCAGCCGCGTCACTGTCGTCCCAAACTACGTCGATACCGAAGAGTTTCGCCCATCTCCACGGGTTCAGCGCGACGCAGGCCATGTGCTCTTTGTCGGGCGACTCGAGCCGGAGAAGAACGTACGGGCGCTCATCGACGCGGTCACGCTGGTGCACGGGACCAGGCTGACGGTGGTTGGCGATGGCACCGAGCGCGTACCCCTCGAGGCACACGCCCGCGGCTCTGATGCGAAGGTGACCTTTCTCGGACGTGTCGCCCACGGCGAACTGCCGCGCCTGATGGCCAGCGCCACTCTTCTGGCGCTGCCCTCATTCTTTGAAGGGGTGCCCAAGGTGATCGTCGAAGCGATGGCCTGCGGGCTGCCCGTGCTCGGCACACGCGTGCCGGGAATTCGCGACCTGGTGAGCGACGGACAGACGGGCCTTCTGTGCGGCACGGCGGCGACCGAGTTGGCTGAGGGCATCCGCGCGGTTCTTGCGGATCCGGCGGCGACCGCTCGTCGCGCCGACGCCGCGCTCGCCTTTGCGCAGCATGGCTGTTCACTGTCCACCGCGGTGGTCCGCGAGCGGGCGGTCATCGACGAACTGCTCAGTGCCGGATGAGTGCACGCCCGACCAACCCCGCTGTCAGCGTCGTCATGCCGGTTCGCAATGGTGGCGCAACGGTCGCGGCTGCGGTGTCGAGCCTGCGGTCGCAGACGTGTGCCGACTTTGAACTCATTGCCATTGACGATCACTCCACTGACGAGACGCGCGCGATTCTCGAACAACTCGCGGCCATCGATGGTCGGATTGTTGTGTTGAGGGCCAGTGGAGACGGAATCACCGCCGCATTGAATCAGGGCATTGCGGCGGCGCGTGGTCGCTACATTGCCCGGCAGGATGCCGACGACCTGTCGCTGCCGTCGCGATTTGCCCGACAGGTCGAACGGCTCGATTCTCACCAGCACGTGTGCGCCGTCGGGACCGCCGCGACCGCCATTGACGACGAAGGTCGGGCCGTTGGCCCGCTGCCGTTCCGGACCGGCGCGGCCGCTGTCCGCGAGGGCATCAGGTCCGTCCGCGCGACACCCGTCCACGGCGCCATGATGATGCGCACCGAATGCCTTCGCGCGGTGGGCGGCTACCGCGAGGCGTTCCGGAGCTGTCAGGATTTCGATTTGTGGCTCCGACTGCTCGAGCGGTGGGAGATCGACAACGTGCCAGAGGTGCTCTACCAGTGGCGGCTCAGCACGACATCGGCCTATGGGGCGCGACGCGTGCAGCAGCTGATGTTCGGCGGCATCGCACAGGCGTTTGCAGAGGAGCGGCGGCGTTGTGGCGCTGACTCCTACGCGCAACTCGCGGCGAGCGGTGGCGACCTCGACGCGTTTGCCGAGGGATATCGGCTCGCCGACGTGCTGTATGCGTCGTGGGGCAATCTGCTGTTGCGAGGGACCCGCGAGGTGCGTCTGGCGCACCGCTACCTCACCGCCGCGATCAGGCGTGGCCATCGGTCGCCAGTGACCTTCGGGTTGTGGGTGTGGACAGCGCTGGGATTTCGCTGGCCCGGCAGCCGCCCACTCACCGCGACATCGTCCGATCGTCAACCACCGGAGCCGCGTTCGTCATGAAGGTCGGACTGCTGGCGTCTCTGCGCTGCCCATCGTGCCGAGGGGCACTGTCATTGCGGGTCTCTCACGCGATTGAAGTCGACCGCGTGAACCCGCGCGTCGGCGCTTGTACGGGCGTGTGCGGTGGAGCGGCTGGCACGCCCACGTGCGGACGCTGTGCCCGCACCGACGTGATTGAAGGCACGCTCACGTGCCAGGACTGCGACTCGGCGTACTCCGTCCACGAGTCGGTCCCGCGCTTTCTTCGCCCGTCCGGTTCGGCGGTCGTTGCGGAGGCGGAAACGTTGCGTACGGCCGAAACCTTCGGACATCTGTGGAGTCAGTCGCCACCGGACCCTGCGCCACTGGTGCCGTATCACTTCGAGAAGATGGCAACGTCGCTCGGTCTCGAGGCACCCCGCGGGCTGATTATGGACGCGGGATGCGGCGATGGGATCGATCTGAGTCGTCACGCGGCCCGCGACGGCGTCGACGTGATTGGCGTCGAGTTGAGCGATGGCGGATGCCGGACCAGCGAGGCGCGGACCAGACGATTCGGCAATGCGCACGTGGTGCAGGCCGACCTGCGCCGGCTGCCATTCGCGGCCGCGACGTTCGATGGCGTCTACTCGTACGGCGTGCTGCACCACACGGCCTCGCCACCAGACTCCGCGGCTGATCTGTGGCGGGTGACGAAGCCGGGTGGGGTCAGCGCGATCTACCTGTACGAAGACTTCAGCGAACGCGCCCTGGCGTGGCGGATGGCGTTGGCGATCGTCAACAGTGGTCGCGCCATCACGACACGGATGCCGCCTCGGTCGCTCTTCCTCCTGTGTCAGCTTGCCTCGCCTGTGGTCTATCTGACCTGTGTCGTGCCGTATCAGATACTTCGCCGCCTGCCAGGGCTGAAGAGACTGGCGGCCGGCATGCCATTTCGACACGGCAAGGGGCCGGTTCGCCTGCGGGGCGAGCTTTACTACCGGTGCGTCGACCCGATCGTGCCTCGCTATAGGCCCGACACCGCCGCGGCGCT
>CADEEX010000302.1:0-1231 GCA_902826465.1 uncultured Acidobacteriota bacterium | reverse complement strand
ACCTGCTGTCGCGTCGGCTCTATCGTCGTGATGTCTCTCTCTCAGCTGATCCGGTGTTTGCGCACAATCCTCGGCTCGAGTATCCACCCACCGCCGACAAGTCGGCGCTGGCTCGCCGTGTTGACCATGTCGCCGACGCCGTGAAGCGCCGCCTTGGGCTCGACGCCGCCTATGAGCGTCTGGTGTTTCTCCTCGCGACCCGGCGTTGGCGATCGCGCGGTCAGTTCGACGTGCACATCGATCTCGATCTGCACAGCTACGCCGCCGAGGAGCGGCCGGACCGCATGGTCTGGAAGTCTGGCGGTCACATCGTCGACATCCTGCTGGCGACCTATGGTCAGACCGCACGCACGCATCAGGGCGAGCTCTCCTTCACGAGTGAAGAAGAGCAGGCCACGGACGCGTTCTGCCAGACGCACGGACTCACGGCCGACTTCGTGGCCATCGAGCCGAACTCCAAGGCGTCGTGGTTTGGCGATCTACGGGCCTGGCCGGTGGAGCGCTGGCAGGAGGTGGTCGACCGTATCGTGTCGGCCGGCCGGTATCCCATCGTCCAACTGGGCGAACAGGGGGGGCAGGCGTTGGCGCAGACCATCGACCTGAGGGGCAAGCTGCCGGTACGCCTGGCCATGTGCCTGATGAAGCGCGCTCGATTGTTTCTTGGGCAGGAAGGGGGACTGATGCACGTGGCGCGTGCCCTCGACGTGCCGTCGGGCATCGTCTGGGGTGGCGTGCAGCCTGGGCAATGGGAAGCCGGCTACGCCTACCAGCGTATCCAGGCCGCGGCCGTGCTGGCTGCTGCGAATTCGGACGATTGGTGGTTCCACGCCGCCGCCCGCGGCCATATGGCGTCGCTGGCCTATATGTTCGACGAGATTTGGGGCGCACGCGTTAGCGGCTTCTCCGAAACGCGGGACGGACTGGACCGGCGTACGCATCGCCTGCTGGTGGAGTTGCAAGCGCGCTGGTGAAAGGGCGTGCGCGTCCTTATGGGAACGCTTTTTGTAGGAGCGGCTTCAGCCGCGAGTATTTAGCAAGATCAAGAACTCGAGCTCGCGGCTGAAGCGGCTCCTACAAACTACAAAAAAGCGCCGCTTCAGCGACGGCTGTATTCGTGCACGGCGTCGACCAGCGCACGCACGTGCTCAGGATCCATGTCTGGCGACAAACCGTGGCCGAGGTTGAAGCTGTGGCCTTCGCGCGAGCCGCCATTGCCATGCGCGTAGCTGTC
>CADEEX010000301.1 GCA_902826465.1 uncultured Acidobacteriota bacterium | reverse complement strand
GACGGGGGGGCGGAAAAACGCGGGGTGGCCGTCGTTCGACGCGCAGATTGCAAAGGCCGACGAACTGGTGGTGCCGGTGCAGATCAATGGCAAGGTGCGCGCGCGTCTGACCGTGCCGGCAGGCCTGAGCGACGATGAGCTGCGCGAGCGGGCACTGGCCGATGCGGTTGTGAAATCGCATGTGGACGGCAAGACCATTCGCAAGGTGGTGGTCGTCAAAGGATCGCTCGTGAGCGTGGTGGTCGCTTGACGCACATCTCGCGGCGCGATCTGTTGCACGGGGTGCTGGCGCTCGGGGCACTGACGCTGCCGGGGTGCGGATACTCGTTGGCGGGACGCGGGTCGTTTTTGCCCGACTACATCAAGTCGATCGGCGTGCCGACCTTTACCAATCGCACGCCGGTGTTCAACCTGGAAACGCAGGTCACGCAGAAGGTACGGTCGGAGTTCATCGGCCGTGGGCGCTACCAGATCGTGCCCGATATCAACGGCGTCGATGCGGTGTTGACCGGCGAGATTTCGAACGTGTCGATTACCCCTGTCAGTTTCGGGGCGCAGCAGCTGGCGTCGCGTTATGCGGTGATCATGACCGCCCGCGTCGAGCTGCGGGAAGTGCGCGAGAACAAGGTGCTGTGGGAGAATCCAGGCTTGCTGTTCCGGCAGGAATACGACGCCCAGAGCAGCGGCCAGGCAACCGCTGACGCCGCATCGTTCTTCAGCCAGGACCTCAACGCCCTCGACCGCATGACCACTGAGTTCTCGCGCGCCATCGTCAGCGCGATCCTCGAAGCGTTCTAACCCGTTCAGCGTGCTGCGTTCTTTCCGATGCCTGTAGCGACACCGACTGCCGTGCGGAAGCAGATTGCTTCCGGGACGGTCGACCCTGTCTACTTTCTGCAGGGCGAAGACGAGGTCGAGAAGTCGGCGCTCGCGCACGAGTTCGAGGAGATCGTCGAAGAAGGGCTGCGCGCCTTCAACGTTGAACGTGTCCATGCCGGCGACGTGAACACGGGCGACAAGCTGGTGAACACGGTGCTGTCGCTCGTGGCGGCGGCTCGCACGCTGCCGATGATGTCGCCACGGCGCGTGGTGCTGGTGTTTCAGGCCGACGGCCTGCTGGTCCCGAAGCGCGAAAGCGACGCGGCTGACCGCGCGATGGCGGAACTCGAGGAGTTGTTGAACCGCCCCGAGCCTCAAACGGCGCTGGTGTTCGTGGCCGGCACGCTCGACAAGCGCAGCCGGATGTTCAAGCTGCTGAGCAAACAGGCCACGATGGTGGAGTGCGGCGCCATTGAGAGCCAGACCGACGCCGAACGCTGGATTCGCAATCGCGTCGCGGCGGCGGGCGTCGCCATGGAGCCGGCCGGTGCGCGGCTGCTCGCCGAACGCTCGGGCACCGACGTCAAGCGGCTGCGCAACGACACCGACCGGTTGCTGCTCTACGCGCTCGGCCAGAAGTCGATCACGATGGACGATGTACGCGAGATTGTCGGGCCGGCGGCGTTGCAGGACGACTGGGCGATGACGAACGCGATTGAGGCGGGGGATACCGCGGTCGCGCTGCGTCAGCTGGCGCTGATGCTCGATACCGGAGCGGCGGCAGAAAAGGTGCTGGGTCAGCTTGGCTGGCTGGTACGCACCAAGTTCCCGATGCTGACGCCAGGGACGCTGCGCCCCTCGATCGAGGCGCTGTTTCGGACAGACCTCGACCTGAAGCGCTCGGCGGGAGAGCCGCGCGTGTTGCTGGAGCGTTTAGTGGTGGAGTTGTGCGGCGGGAGGCGAGGAAGGCGCGG
The DNA here is from genome assembly GCA_902826465.1 of uncultured Acidobacteriota bacterium. Taxonomy (GTDB): domain Bacteria; phylum Acidobacteriota; class Vicinamibacteria; order Vicinamibacterales; family CAVVIG01; genus CADEEX01. The sequence goes on along the minus strand of CADEEX010000301.1, from coordinate 4,126 downwards.
CTAGGTGCCGCGCCCTACGTACTACGACGCCAAACTACGCCGCTTTCGACTTCGCCGCGATACGCGTCGTGAGACGCGACTTGTAGCGGCCGGCGGCGTTCCTGTGAATCACGCCCTTGGTGGCCATCTTGTCGATCAGCGAAATCGTCTGTCTGAGTGCGCTCTTGGCCGCCGTCAGGTCGTCGCCGTCGATCGCCGCGCGGATGCTCTTGAGAGCGCCTCGCAGGCGGGAACGGAACTGGCGATTGCTTTCGCGGTTCTTTAGACTCTGGCGGTGCGCTTTCAGCGCGGATGCGTGCGTAGCCACGTAATCAAATACCTCCGGAACCCCTAATCGTAGCACAGGATATGGCGATCACCGTCGAAGGTCTGACCAGGTCGTACGGCCCCCTCACGGCGGTGTCCGACCTGTCGTTCTCGGTCGGCCCTGGTGAAATCGTCGGCCTGCTCGGGCCGAATGGTGCCGGAAAGACCACGACGCTGAGGGTCTTGGCCGGAATCCTCAAGCCCTCGTCCGGGCGGGTCGCCATTGGCGGCGACGACATCGTGACCCAGCCGATCGAGGCCAAGAAGCGCCTGGCCTTCATGCCGGACGAGCCGCACCTCTTCGAATACCTCACGGTTGAGGAACATCTGCGCCTGGTCGCCCGCCTCTATTCGGTGCCTGACCTCGACGCCCGCGCCCGCACGTTGCTCGACGAGCTGGAGTTGACGGGGAAGGAGCGTTCGCTGCCAGGCGAGCTATCGCGAGGGATGCGGCAGAAGGTCGTGATCGCGTGCGGGTTGGTCCGCGACCCGTCGGTGCTGCTCTTCGACGAGCCGCTGACGGGACTCGACCCGATCGGTATCCGACGGATGCGCGAGACGATCGTCAGACGAGGGACGGCTGGCGCCGCGGTCCTCGTGTCGTCGCATCTGCTGCACCTGGTCGAGGAAGTGTGCACGCGGATCGTGATCATGAATCAGGGGCGGAAGGTGGCCGACGGATCGGTGGCCGAACTTGCGGCGCGCGCCGACCTTGCGCAGGCGGGTTCGACGCTCGAACAGATCTTCCTGACGATGACCGGCCGTCGGCACGACGAGCGGCCGGGATAGATGGCGATGTTCGGCGTCACCTTCTACATCATGGCCTGCTCGGCCAGGAACCGTCTGCGCCGGCGGCTGGCGCGGCTCCGCGAACCGCGGTACCTGATGGGCGCGATTGTGGGCGTCGCCTACCTGTTCTTTTCTATCTTCGGGCGCAATCTCTTTGGACGGCAGCGCCGCCGTGGTCGTTTGCTGCCGGCGGCGTTCCTGCCGCTCGCCGGCGGTTCCGGTCCTGTGGCGGCGGGGCTCGCCCTCGCGGGAGCCGCGGCGCTCAGCATGCTGATGCCGTTTGGCAGCGGCCTGCTCAGCTTCTCGCGCACCGAGCGTGAGTTCCTGTTCGCCTCGCCGCTTTCGAGCCGGCAACTCCTGTTCTATCGCCTGATGCGATCGCAGTGGGCGGTGTTGTTCAGCGCGCTGATCATCGCCCTCACCTATCCGCTGGCCACGCCAGGTGCGCGGCTTCGCAGCTTCTTTGGCGCCTGGCTGGCACTGATGACGTCTCAGGTGTTCTTTACCGGCGTCACGCTGTCGCGGGTTCGCCTTGCTGCCCCGTCACTGCGCGCGCGACTGGTGGCCTGGCTGCCGCGTGTGTGGATCGCGGCCACCATTGCCGTGGTTGTCGCCGCGGCAGTGGCCACCGTGCAGTCGCAGGGGGCCGGCGTCGCATCGGCCGGCGACATCGTCCGGCTGCTGGTGGCCGTAGGGCAGAGCGGCTGGCCGAACATCGCGCTGTGGCCGTTCAAGGCCGTGGCGGCGCCACTCTTCGCGGAGTCGTTCGTGGCATGGGCCGTCGCCTTGCTTGGAGCGACCGCTGTTTACGCCGTCGTGGTCGGCTGGGTGGTGAGCGCTGACGCCGCATTCGAGGCGATCACCGACACGCTCGTGGAGCACCAGCAGCCCGCGGCGCCGCGTCGCGCGTCGTACCGGCCTCGGCGCATGGTGTGGAGGCTCGCGCTCGAAGGACGCGAAGAAACGCCGTTCATCTGGAAGTCGGTGACACAAACGCTCCGTGTGGCGAATCCGCGGCTACTGTTGCGTCTGATCGTGATCGCCGGCTGGATGACGGTGGTGCTGGTGCTGTTTGCCGGGCGCGCGCGCGGCGTCGGCCAGCTTGCCGGCATCATTGCGGCGCTTGGCGCGGTGTTCACGGTGGTGTTCGGTCCGCAGGTGGTGCGCCTCGATCTTCGGCAGGATCTCCAGCATCTCGAACTATTGAAGACCTGGCCGGTGCGGGTCAGTGCGCTCATCCGTGGGCAGATGCTCGGTGCCGCTGCCGTCGTGACGGCCATCACCTGGGCGTTGGGCGCCATGGCGTTGGTCCTGTCGACGGCCGCCTTTCCGCGTATCGCAGTGGAACTGCGGGTGGCGTCGGGCGTGGCGCTGATCGTCGCGGCGCCGGCACTGATTCTGGCGCAATACACCGTGCACAATGCCGCGGCGCTGTTCTTTCCGGCGTGGATTGCCAGCGGCTCGTCGCGTCCGCGCGGTGTCGACGCGATGGGGCAGCGGCTCATCATGCTCGCCGGCACCTGGCTGGTGCTGATCGTTGCCGTGTTCCCTGGCGCGCTCGTGGGCGGTGTGCTGTGGTTCGGATTCGCGCGGCTCATCGGGCCGTGGATTCTGATTCCTGGCGCCATGGCCGGTGCGATTGTGGTGTTGTTCGAGGTGGCGCTCGCGACCGAAGCGCTCGGGCCGGTATACGAGCGGCTCGATATCACGTCCGTGGAGCGCGAGGCATAGCCAGCGCTGCGGAGCCTCAGTAAGTCAGCCGGATGTCGTCGACGCCCATTGGATTCTGGGTATTGATGTTCGTCATTCTGATGATGAGCGTGTCGATTTCTGCTGCGGGATTGGGGTTCGTCACGGTCGTGAATGCGCCGAACGTCTGTGGTCGGGTTCCTGTCAGGTTGAACACCGTGGCCCCCTGGCGCACGCCAGTGATCTCGTACGGGATGGCCGAGACACTCGAGTAGAGCGCGACTGAGGTGAATGTCATCGGTCGTTTCGGCCCGGTGATGGTCAGCTCGCCGGTCAGGTCGGCCGCGCTCGGTGCGGTGAACGCAACGGCTGGTCCGGGAACCCCGTTGATGATGTGCCGCCAGCTGTTCCGCGTCGGCGTGACGGTGATCCCTGACTCGGAGTGACCACGGTAGGGAGTGGTATTCGCGCCCAGGCCCGCGAACTGGACCGGGGTGATGGGCGTGACAACAAAGTTTGCCGCCTCTGACAGTTTTCCTTCGGTCAGGATGATTCCACGGCTCGCGTCTACGTGACCTCGTGCCACGATCTCGAAGGAGAAACCGGCAAACGTCAATCCCGGCAGAGAGTAGCTGCCATTCGCCGCCGAGCGGGTGCTCTTGCCGGCGTTCGGGTTGGGCGATGGGTCGGCGACCACCACGAGGGCGTCGGCGACGGGTGTGCCATTGGCGAGCGTGACGAGTCCAGAGACGGTATACGTCGTCGGTGGGACCGATGGAGGCGTAGGCGACTGCGGACTTGTTTCGCCCTTGCAGCCTGTCAGCAGCACCGAGAGCAGTAGAAGGGCCACGTATGGTCGTGTCATATCGTTGCGATGTTCGAATCGCGATCAGAAGGCGACGCGAACGTTGTCGATGCCGAACCTATCGCCGACGTAATTAAACTCGGGGGGAAACTGCGTCACCGTTGCCCGGATGGTCAAGGCGTCGATCTGCGTGGCGCTGTCTGGGCTCGCTATCGGGTTGAAGGCGCCTTGGCTGGCAAAGCCTCGGGACAGACGCAGTACGGTGCCGCCACTGCGGCGGCCCGTGATCTCGATGTCTGCGATGTAGGCACTCGTGTAGAGGTCAATGGAGCTGAATCGAAACAAACGTCCGCCCGCCGAGATCGTGACCTCGCCAACGATCTGTGTCCTCGGTGGGGCGTCGAACACGATTGCTGGCGCGGGACGCCCGTGTGTCGTGTACATCCGCCAGGGGCCGAGAACGCCGCTCACGGTGAAGCCGGCTTCGCTATAGCTCGTGAGCGGACCGTCCGCCGTGATGCCATTGAACGATATCGG
>CADEEX010000300.1 GCA_902826465.1 uncultured Acidobacteriota bacterium | reverse complement strand
AGAGCAAGAATGGTTCCCACCGACAGCCGCCAGCAGTTGGGGAGCGCGATGCCATCGACAAGCGGCCTCTACGCCCCGCGCGGGGAATAATCCACGCGTCACTGGTGAAATTCCGCAGGACAAGGTCGGGGGGCCATCGCGGGCAGGCCACGGACGGGGCGACTCAGCCGATCGGCGGCGATTCCAGCCGGTCTGCCACGCGACTTCGGGAGGCCGCGCGCTGCATACGTCGCGTTCGTTGCTGCCGCCGTCGTAGCCATAGCCATCCAACGTCGGCCCCGCCCACGCGTCATGTCATGGGTTGAGACGGCCGCAGGCATCCTGTGCCTGCCGAACGCCTTTCGCCAGCCAGCGGGTCTCGCCTAGATGTGGAACGGGGCTGCGAGGCCCACATGCCGGCTTTGATGCCGCGTGACGCCTACCCCGGTGTCGGTCCCGGTGCCACGCCGCGGCCGCGGCCGCGCCCGCCCGTCGCCGGTCGCGGGCTGGCGGACACGCCACTCGGACGCCTGGGAATCGGCTCGTCGCGCATCGCCGACTGGTAGGCGAACACCGCCATGACGATCGCCGACTGCTGCAGGTCGTTCTCGCTCACCGCCTCATAGAAATCGGCGTTGGTGTGGCGCGTCCGCGCGTCGTAATTGGTGTAGTCCTGGATGGTCGTGAAGGCCGGAATGCCGATCTCGTCGAACACGCCGTCCTCGGACGTGAAGTTGCTGTCCATCACGTTGCGCTTCAGCCCCAGATCCTTCAGCGGCTCGAGCCACGCATTGAAGATGGCGCTGGCGGCGGTGTTGTTCGCCATGTACCAGCCGTAGGTCGCGCCACTCCCAGGGTCGTTGTTCAGATACACGGCCACCTTGTCGCGCGACACCGCATCGGCGAGGTGCTGCTTCACGTAGGCGCGGCCACCAACGAAGCCCACTTCCTCACCGCTCCAGATCGCGACGCGAATTGTTCGACGCGGACGGACGCCAATCGCTTTCAGGATGCGCACCGCCTCGAGCGCGGCGACGGCGCCGTCGGCGTTGTCGGTGGCCCCGGTGGCGGCGGGCAGCGAGTCGAGGTGCGCACCAACAATCACCACCTGATCGCGTAAAGCCGAATCCTCCCCAGGAATCTCGGCGAGCACGTTGTAGCTGTTCAGGTCGCTCTCGAGGTACGCCGTGCGCAGTTCCAGGCGCAACTGCGGGAGGGCGCCGGCCTGCATCATGCGCACGAGCATGTTGTAGTGCTCGGCCTGCACAATCACCGTCGGCACGGAATCTTTCGGCGTGCGCGGATTGCCGGCCACGGTGGCCGTGCCGTGGAGCTCGGAACCTGGACGAAGGATGGCGCCGGCCCCGAACTTCTGCAACAGCGCGTTCATCGCGTTCTGCGACAGCACCGATCCTGGCTGGCGTGGGCCAGGCTCGGGCCCCCCGATCCGCACGGGCCGATCGGTGTTGGCCGGCTGCTCGCGATCGGTGAGGGTAAACACGGTCTGCACCGGCGCGGCGAGAACGATCGCGCCGCGGAGCTTGTCGCCGAGTGCGGTGATCTCGGCTTCGGACTTGTCGGCGAGATAGATCGGCGCCCCCGTGAGCACGCCCGTCGGCGACGGCGTCCACGCCTGCGGGTAGCCGGACATCGGGAAGTAGCGCGGTGCGGTGAGTTCGAGCGAGAACTTCTCGAGATCCCAGCCGCGGCCAAACTCGAACGGCTCGAGGCGCGAGTTCGTCAGGCCCCATTCGGACAGCTTCGTCCGCACGTAGTCGGCCGCCTGCTTGTGTGCGCGGCTACCGGTGGGCCTCGCGCCGGTGACATTCGTGATGTAGTTGAACGTCTCGAGCGCCTTCGAGCGCACCGTGCCTTCGGCCCGGATTCTTGCCACCACGGCGAGATCGACGCTGTCTTGCGCCGCGACGAGGCCGCCGGCGACGATCGTCGCCGCAAGAATGGACGCCACAAACAGAGACGAGCGACGCATGGGCTGAACCTCGCAGGAACGTCATGAATCCAACGACCGGCGGCGATTCTAGCCCAGAGCGCCCTCGAAGCTGGCGAGCGCCGCTTCCTCCGTGTCGAAGCAGTCGAACACGGTCGCCAGCTTGGTGATCACCAGAAGGTCGCGCAGTTTCGTGGTGAGGTGCATCAGCTTGAGGGCACCCCCCTTCTTGGTCACACTGGCATACGCCTGCACGAGTTCGCCGAGGCCACTGCTGTCCATATACGGCACTTTCGCCAGATCGACGACGAACTGCTGTTGCCCCTGCTGCAGACAGCTGAGGACCTTATCGCGGAGTTCCTCCGCACTGGCGCCGAGCACCAGTTTGCCGTCCACCGCCAGCATCGTGATTGCGCCGATCGTTCGTTCCGACACCGCCATGTACGCCTCCTGTTTCGGGGATTCGTGAAGATGAGGCCGAGCGTAGCGAGCGTAACGGGCGGCGGCTGTTCGAAATTGGACACCTCTCACCCGCCAGCCCTGAAGAACTTCGGCGGTGAGGCCGGCGCAGTTAAGATGGCGTCACACGGTAGCTGCCCTACCACCAATTGAGAGGCCCCCGATGCTGCATCCCGTCCGTACGTTGTCCACCATGGCCATCGGCACCTGTGTCTTCGGCGCGATGCTGCACGCCCAGGCGCGGCCGGCGGCCGGACGCGGCAACGCGGCGTTGCCGACCGTGACAGTTGGTGGCATTCAGATCGTCAAAATCGTCACCACATCCAACGAAACCTTCGGCAAGCCGTTCAATGCAGACAACGGCGTGAAGGTGGCGCTCTGGATCAAGATGGCGCCCGGTCAGGGCCTCATCGAGATCGATGAGGACGCCTCGGTGCTCGAAGCCTTTACCGACGACAAGGGGACCGATCTCGGCGGCAAGTTCGAGAGCTTCCCGGACGAATTCAAGGACGGCAGCGGCGGCACCCTGGAAATCGAGACCTCCGGCATGCCGGCCACCGGCGCGTCGCGGTTGAACGCCGAGGGGAATATCGCCATGACGATCGCGACCGGCACCCGCCCGACACGCGTCTCGAACGTCCAGATCACCGACGGACGCACCGTCAAGATCGGCGCGACCACCGCCACGCTCGCTGAGGTCTCGGCCGAGGATGGCAACGTGACGTTCACGCTGAAGCTGCCACGGCAGGTGATGACCACCATCAAGGACGTGAAGTTCCTCGACGGCCGGAATCGGCTCGAGGGGCACATCTCGGGCACGGGCTACATGAACGACGCCGGCGAGTTGAACCTCACCGTGAAGACGGCGCTCAAGACGCTGACGCTCGAGTTCGACATGTGGCAGGGCATGCGCACCATCAAGGTGCCGTTCAAGGTGCAGGCGGGCGTCGGCCTCGGCAGCTAGCCTCGGCGCAGCCGGCCCCACTGGCGTTCCAGCCCGTCGCCGAGTCATGAGCCATCGCCAAGCAGACGAACACTGGGAACAGTTCAAACGCTCGGTCATCGAGGACGCGCAGTCGCTGCCGGGATGGTGCACGCCTGCCAGGGCGGCACTGCTGATGGACACGATTGTCGACCACTCGCTGCGCACCTGCGTCGAAGTCGGCGTGTTTGGCGGCTCGTCATGCGTGCCGATCGCCGAGGCGCTCCGCTATCAAGGCCACGGCGTCGTGCATGCCGTCGACGCGTGGCAACTCGACGTCGCGCTGGCGGCGTTTGTGCCCAACGGTCCGGACTGGCAATGGTGGAGCGCGCTCGACCTCGACAGTGTGCATGCGGAGTTCTGTGCGCTCATCGACCGACGCGCGCTGCAGTTGCATTGCCGCGTCGTTCGCATGGAATCACACGACGCCGCCGCGCGGTTTGCCGACGGCACCATCGATTTCGTGCACTTCGATGGGGCGCATCATGACGCGCAGTTCCTCGACGACATTCAGTGCTTCTGGCCGAAGATTCGAGACGGGGGCTACATCCTCGTCAACGACGCCCACTGGCACTGCATGCAGAGGGGGCTGGTGTTTCTCGGGGAACGCACCCGCGTCGCAGCCCAGCCTGCTGATGCACCGTACAGGCTCCTGATCAAGGACGGCGAGCGCGAGTGCCGCACCGCGCAGGTGACTGCGACCGCAGCCCTCGTGGCAGACATGGACAGCCGACCGACCACGTCCGGCGTCTACTGGTGGCGCCCGCATACCGGTGTCAACTTCGGCGACGAACTGTCGAAAGTGATTGTGGAACGCCTGGCGGGTGTACGGCTGTCGTGGTCACCGCCGTCTTTGTCCGCTCGGCGTTCCCTTCTCTTCGCGCTCGGATCGATTCTCAATCTCGCGCGCGACGGCGACGTCGTGTGGGGCTCGGGCTTTCGTGATGCACCGTCGCCCGAACAGCGGTCGTTGATGGCGGCGGTCGACGTGCGGGCGGTGCGCGGTCCAATGACGCGCGACCTGCTGCTGTCGATGGGCATCGACTGTCCGGCGGTGTACGGCGACCCGGCGTTGCTTCTGCCTCGCCTCTACCCTGACCTGCCGGCGCCCCCCCGCACGCGCGACTACGTGGTGATCCCCAATTGCGGCGAAATCGACTTCTTCCACGGCTATCACCATGTCGTGTCGCCGATGGGTCCGTGGCGGGACATCACCCGGGCAATTCGCGAGAGCGCCCTCGTCGTCTCCAGCTCACTGCACGGCCTGGTTGTGGCCGACGCCTACGGTATCCCGGCGCGGTGGCTGCGCATGACGAACAGGGAGCCGCTCTTCAAGTACCAGGATTACTACGCCGCGACCGGCCGGCCACAGGCAGTATTCGCGGCCTCGGTGGGCGAGGCGCTCGATATGGGGGGCGAGGCGCCCGCCCGGATTGACCTCGAACCGCTCGTGCGAAGTTTTCCCGGCCTGCCCGCGTAGCCGCCCGCGCGTCGGAGGGGAAGTCTTCAGCGAGCCGTCGCTGTTGCGTGCACCGTCACGGTGTCGCCGACCTCGACGGGCGCGACGCCGAGTTGCACCAGGCCGTCAGGCGCCCCTCGACCGCAGTCAAACAGCAGGCGCTGCCCGCCGGCGACGATCAGCGTGCTGATGCCACGGCGCTGTGGATCGTTCGTTGGCCGTCACTTGGGCGTCACTTCAAAGCGGTAGATGACGTACTCGATCGGGCCGTCGAGCGCACTGAAGCGGTGCGGCAGCCCGGCGGGAATGATGACGATGTCCTTCGCTTTCACTTTCTGGGTGACGCCGCCGACCAGCGTCACGTAGTAGCTCGGCGTCGGTCCCAGGTTCGGCGGATCCGACACGGCGCGCCGCTCCACCTCGGTGCCGCCAGTGATGAGCGTGCCAGAGCCCTGGATGATCTGGTACACCTCGGTCAGTTCGTCGTGAAGGAGCGAGCGCGTTTCCGGCGCCGTGCGGTGGACCACGCCGACCCGGACGATGCCGCCCTTCACCGGCGTCTCGTTCATCTTCTTGTCGAGCGTATTGTTCGCCATCGACGCCTTCATCGTCGCCTCGATGGTCTCGGCGGTGACGACGGCGGCGGGTGCCGGTGCAGCCGCCTGCGCCAGCATCAGGATCCAGGCGAGCGACGTGGTCAGCAGCATGCCGGCAATCTAGCACACGGACGCGCCGTGCAGTCGCGGGATTGCGGGCACGAGACCGCAGACGCCCTACGACGACTTGAGGAAGTCGAGCAGCAGGCGACCAACCACCTCAGGCTGCTCCTGCTGGACCCAGTGGCCCGCGCCGTCCACCAGGTGTGTGCCCCTGTAGTTCGTCGTCAGCGTCTTCTCGAGACGCTCGAGCGCCCCGGGATTCTGGTACACACCCCAGTCGCTCTTCCCTCCCATGAATGTGGACGGCACGTCGATGGTGCGACCGGCAAACACCTGCAGTTCGTCGCCGCCACCGCCACGATAGCCGTTGAGGCCGCCCTGAAATCCGGTACGGCCGTACTCCTGGGCGTAGACACGCAAATCCGCGTCGGGCAGCCACCTGTTGGC
>CADEEX010000299.1 GCA_902826465.1 uncultured Acidobacteriota bacterium | reverse complement strand
GTAGGAATACGCCAGCGGGCCCTGATACTTCGCAATGAGGTTGGTGAAATCGTCAGCCGTTCCTGCCGCATCGTCGCTGCCGGCCCTGATCGCATCGATCGGGTGCTCCTTCGCGTATGAGTTCAGGTCTCCCACGATGAGGAAATCCGGATCGCCACTTCCGGTCGGGTCGGTGGATAACCAATCGACGAGGGCCTGAGCGGCGGCACGCCGTGTCACATTGCAGTTGCCTTGGAGGTCGAGAAGGTCGGGATCACCAACATCGTTGCAGTCGCTGCCCTTCGACTTGAAGTGGTTGACTGCAATCGTGAGCTTGGCGCCGTTCGAGACATCCGCGAAGGTCTGCGCCAACGACGGCCGATTCTTGCCGTCAAGGAAGTCACTATCCACGGTGCTGTCCAGGATCTTGAACACGCCGACGGGAGTCACCTTCGCCGGCTTGTAAATGAGCCCAACGCGAATGGCGTCCGTGCCAATCACGCCGGTGTTGATTGACGCGTAGGTCCCTGCACCGAGAATGTCGTTCAGACCAGCGACGACGCCTCGTGTCGGGTCGTCGAGCGGATCGACGCCAGGAGTGTTCTCGATTTCGTTCAAGCCGACGACGTCGGCGTTCAATCCCAGCAGGGCTGAGAGCAGCTTCGCGCGCTGTCGATCGAACTCCGTCGCCTCGGTGCTATTCGCGCCGCGACATTCAAGGTTCTGGGCACCGCCGCACACGTCGTCGGCAGTCGTGCCTGGGTCGTTCAGCGTCAGGAAGAAGTTGAGCGTGTTCATCGCCGCCACCTTCAGCGCTCCGCCGACGGCTGGTAGCGCAGCGGGGCGCGGGTTGACCGACGTGTAGGTGGCGGGTCCGGTCGGGTAAATGCGGTACAGGCTGAAGTCAAAGCCGAGCACGCCGACCGCGTCCTGCACCGTGTCGCCACCCCTGAAGCGGTTGGTCAAGTCGAATGCGAAGCCGTTCGGGTGCCGAACGAACTCGGGATTCTGCACGCTCAACCCGTCGTCGAGCGTGATGCGGCTCAGAAGGTTGGCGGCAGCACGATCATCCGCGGCCGGGCCTGGACCGTCGATGGCGGTCGGTGTGTACGGGCGGGATTCTCCGGCAAGCGGCTTGGCGAGCACGATTTCACCGAACCGTTCCAAGTTGAAATACTCGGAGATGACGAGCGCCTGCGGGAAGCGGACCAGCATTCCCTCGAACCGTTCTGGGAAATCGGCAGCAGAAAAAGGCAACGTCACGTCGGTCGGCGCCGGCACGGTCCCATCGCCACAGGCGACGACATCCGTCACGACCGAGGCGTTGGCGTTCGCGCCGTTGATCGTGGTCTGATTGAAGCGCTCTCGAGCGAAACCAGACACGCGAACCCTCTGGCCGGCGCTGACGAGATTGCCGCTTCCGGTGTAGACGAAGATGCCGTCCGACGTCGCCGGGTTCCCGTCACCCGTGGAGTCCTGAAGGTAAAAACCCTGCAGCCCGGCACTTCCTTCGAAATCTCCAACCACGACGCCTTCCGTGACAACGCTGCCAGTGACGGCGGCACTGGTGCCCGTGCCCTGGATCTGCGGAATCGGCGTGAATGGAGCGCCGCATGCAGCGGGCGTGCTGAACGTAGCGACTCTGTCGGCCGCCATGGCATCGGGAGGATCGTCGGCATCGACATCGCTCACCTGCGCAGCAAGGACCGTGAGCGTGCACGACTCGCCGGCCGCGAAGTTATTGAGCGGGTCAATTGTGAAAGTCGTGGGTCCGCCGGTGACGGTGGCAGCCACAGCGCCACTCGTCGTGCAGGACAAGGTGAACCACGAACTGTTCACCGCAACCGGCTCGCTGAAGGTCACCAAGAGAGACGTCCCGACCGGCACGCCGACGGCGCCGTCGCTCGGAGTCGTCGATGTCACAGTCGGAGCCACATCGAGGATGACGCCGCCGCACGACGCGGTGTGGCTGCCGAGACCGTCGACGGTGTCTTGGGCGAAGCCGTCCCACTCGGTGGCGGGATCGAAAGAGTTCGCGCTGTTACTATCGCCACCGCAAACAGCGGCCTTTCGCCTCAGAGTGTTGTTCTCCGTGCTGGCCGGGGCGGTTCCCCATCTGGCGCCAGGGTCGGTTCCGACCTGGCCGAGAGAGTCGATCACTGTCGTGCCCTTGCGAAGGACGACCGCATCGTCTCCGTTGAACCAGCCCGACCCGTTGGTCTGATCGGCCTGCGCGAGAATCGCGGCGCTGGCGGAAGCTTGCGCGAGCACGAAGACGTCACCCGCCGCAACCGTACCAGTCAGATTGATCGTCAACGTCGAGACAGGATTCCCGTTGAAGAACATCTGGACGTTGTAGCCGTCGGTGGCCAGGTTGATGGGTCCGCCGGTGCCGTTGTAGATCTCGAGCGCCTTGCTGTTGCTGCTGCCTTCGATGTACTCCGAGAAGAACAGTTCGGTGGGCGGCGCGGAATGCAACACGGCCGAGCCAAACACGGCAACGGACAGCGCCACGACGTAGGCACTCAATCGAAGAACACGGGCGGGCAGTGTGAGGGTTCTCAGCACCAAGGCTCACTCCGAAACAGGGGAGGCGCGAAACGGCGCCCGGCGGGACACGACAGAAGAAGCAATGTGAGGACCTTAGCATTCGGACGCATCGCGTCCATGGCGGTTACGAAAATGTTGCACCAGTGGAGATGACTTCTGTCAGACCGACACAGCCCTTCTTGAGACGCCAGATCGCTGGGACATCAAGGATGTCCAGGAATCTGACGACCCGTGCAATTCCTGCCTGCGCCTGCAGACATCGTTAGCAATATTTGCTCCGACCAGAATGTCGGTTTTGCCGTATCCTCTGCGGTGCGCGCTCCACTGACTCGAACGCGCAGAAAGCACATCATGCGTTCGCCCAGACTGCTCCTTGCCATCGCCCTCCTCGTGCTGCTCAAGGTCGCCGCGCCCTTCAGCGCCGAGCCGGTCGCGGCCACGATGGCAGCCGCCGCTAGCAAGTTCCTGGCAGGCTTGACGCCGGAACAGCGGCAGTCGGCGCAGTTTGCGATCGACTCTCCGGAACTCAGCCGCTGGCACTTCATTCCGACCGGCGCGCCGCCGGGATTCCCGCGCAACGGGCTGACGCTGAAAGACATGCAGCCTGCGCAGCGGCAGCTGGCGCACGACCTGCTGAAGACCGGCCTGAGCCAGCGCGGCTACCTGACCGCCACCCAGATCATCGACCTCGAGACGACGCTCGGCGCGACGGAGGCCGCCGAACGCGCGCCTGGCGCTCGCGTCGTGTTCGTGCGCGATTCGGAGCGTTACTTCTTCTCCATCTTCGGCACGCCGTCGGCCACCGGCACGTGGGCCTGGCGCATGGAAGGGCACCACATCTCGCTCCATTTCACGATCGCGAAGGGCGCGATCACGGTAAGCACGCCAACGTTCTTCGGCTCGAATCCGGCCGAAGTTCGGGCGGGAGACAAGAAAGGTCTGCGCGTCCTCGGCTCACTCGAAGACCCGGCGCGCGCGCTGCTCAACTCGCTCGACCCACCGCAGCGAACAAAAGCGGTGATTCCTGGCGATGCGCCCGGCGACATTCTGACCATGACGCGCTTCCCCATCGACCCGCTCGCACCGGCCGGCCTCGTGTCGGCAGATATGACCGCGAAGCAGCGCGAGCTGCTGATGGCGATCGTCGAGAGCTACGCGGCGCAGATGACGCCGGACATCGCGGCGCTGCGGACGGCGAACCTGCGCAAGGCGGGCGTCGAAAAAATCGGCTTCGTGTGGGCCGGCGGCGCTGAACGTGGTCAGAAGCACTACTACCGGGTGCAGGGGCCGACGTTCCTCATCGAGTTCGACAACACGCAGAACGACGGCAACCACGTCCACTCGGTGTGGCGCGACTTCGCCGGCGACTTCGGTCGGGATCTGCTCGGCGAACACCTCGCCGCAGCGCACTGAATTTCATGGCTTTGGGCTCTAGCCTTGAGCCCAGAGCCCTGAGCCTTAAGCCGTGCCCCTCGTCAGCCCCAGCGACCGGATGCGCTTGTGCAGGCTGGTGCGCTCGGCACCGAGCAGGCGCGCGGCGGCCGACACGTTCCAGTCGGTCTGATCGAGCGCTTCGCGAATGCGGTCGCGCTCCGCCGAATCGCGCACACCCTGCAGCGTGCCCGTGGACGCCCCACTCGACCGTCGGAGCTCCAGCGGAATCGATTCCACGGTGATGCGATCGCCCATCGTCAGAATCGCCATGCGCTCCACCACATTGCGAAGTTCGCGGACATTGCCTGGCCAGTGATACCGCGACAGCGTCGCCAGCACGTCCGCCTCGATGACGCGAGGCTTGAAGTTGTTCCTGCCGCAGAACTCCTTCAGGAAGTACTGCACCAGCGCCGGCACATCGCCCAGCCGCTCGCGGAGCGGTGGGATGCGAATCGGCACCACGCTCAGTCGATAGAACAGGTCCTCGCGGAACGTGCCGTGCGCGATCATCTCGTCGAGCTTCCGGTTCGTCGCCGACACCACCCGCACGGCCACGCGAATCGCCTGCTCGCCGCCAACGCGCTGCAGTTCACCGTCCTGCAGAATTCTCAGCAGCTTGGCCTGCGACGCCTCGTGCAGATCGCCGATCTCGTCGAGAAAGATCGTGCCGCCATCCGCCTGCTCGAACTTGCCACGGCGCAGTGCTGCCGCGCCGGTGAATGCGCCTTTTTCGTGACCGAAGAGTTCGCTCTCAATGAGCTCGGTCGGAATGGCCGCGCAGTTCACCTTCACGAAGGGACCGCTGCGCACCGCGCTCTCGCGGTGTACGTGCGCCGCCAGCAACTCCTTCCCGGTGCCCGACTCGCCCGTGAGCAACACGCTGACGTCAGACTTCGCCACCTGCGTCGCCTGCTGAACCGCCAGCGCAAACGCGCCGCTCGTGCCGATCATCGCCGGACCATCGCCAACCAGCTCGCGAAACCGCTGGTTCTCGAGCTGCAGGGCGGCGCGCTCCAGCGCATGGTGCACAAGCAGCAGCACCCGGTCGCGCGCCAGCGGCTTTTCGAGAAAGTCGAATGCCCCACTCTTTGTGGCGTCCACCGCATCGCGGATGGTGGCGTGGCCAGAGATCATCACAATCGGCGTCTGCTCGTCGTGCTCGCGCAGCCCTTTCAGCAGCTCGATGCCGTTCCCGTCTGGCAACCGGACGTCGATCACGTAGAGATCGGCGGGCGGGCGGCCACGATCGGTGCGGAACGCCGTCGCCGATTCGAACACGGTCACGCGATAGCCCTCGCCCTCGAGGATCAGCCGTAACGAGCGGCCGATGTTCGGCTCGTCGTCCACGATCACGATGTGCGGTCGTCGGGTCATCGGGTGAACGGCTCCGCCGGCAGGGTCACGCGAAACGCAGCCCCAGCAAGAAGCGACTGCGTCAGCACGACGTCGCCGCCGCACAGCAACGCGTTTCGTTTCGCGATGGACAGCCCCAATCCCATGCCGCCCTTCTTGAAGGTGATTGACGGCTCGAAGAGCGTGGCGATGGCATCCGTGCTGAGGCCGGGCCCCGAATCATGCACATCGATCACGGCTTCATGACCGTGGCCCGCCAGCACCACCAGCACCAGGCCGCCTGCGCCCGCGGCCTCGGCAGCATTCTGCAACAGATTGGTCACGATGCCCTTGACGAGATCGGCCGACGCAAAGGCGCTCGGCGCTGGCGTCGAGACACGCAGTTCGTAGCGCACCTCAGGGTGCGCCGCCTTGATCAAGGCCAGACGTTCGCTGACAAGGGTGTTCAGGTCGAAGCGCTCAGGGTGCATCGCTGGCTCGCCAGCGAATTCAGAGAACGCCCGAACCCGCCGTTCAAGGGTGTCAATCTCACTGACCACAATCTGCACCGCCTGCTCCATGAACACGCGATCGCTATTCGCCGGCTGCCGTGCCAGCATTTCCTCAACCGTGGGACGAATG
>CADEEX010000298.1:1792-5957 GCA_902826465.1 uncultured Acidobacteriota bacterium | reverse complement strand
ACCGTGCGGCCGTGTTCATCGGCAACAGCCAGCGACACGCTGTCCTCGACATCGCCGATGCGCGAGATCTGTCCAAGGATCTCGTGGAAGTAGTTACGGGCCACCCAGTCGAGATTCACCGTGAATCCCACGGCGCCGATCAGCGCGCGCGCACGTGTCGTGTCGTAGAGGAGATGCACGACGGCCTGGTACGGCAGGTCGTCGATCACCAGGTCAAAGGCACCGAAGGGACGGCCGCTCCGTCCGAGGGCGGTCACCTGCGCCAGCAACTGCGGCAGAATGCGGGCCTGCTCGATCGACACCACGGGGAACGCGCCGGCGCTGGCGCCTTCGCCCGCCCACGCCGGCCGGCGGTCGAGCCGGTTGAAGATGACGCTCGAGGGCGCGCCGCGCGCGGCGTCGCGCCATACGAAGAACGACTCCGGATAAGGAAACCGCGCGAAGGCCCTGGCAAACAGGTCTTCGAGGACGTAGCGCCGCTCGAGATCGAGTGCCGCTTCGTTGAACGGCGCCAGCACCGAGTGATGCACGCCCTTCATGTCGCGATTCAGGGCTACGGTCAGCAGCGTCAGCGCTTCTTCCGACCGTTGGTCGACCAGCAGCAGCGTGCTGCGCTCCCATTCGCCAACCGCGCGGTAGGCGATGAACGCCAGTGACGACACCGCCAGCGAGAGGATGGCGCCGATCGCCAGCCATGCCGAGGTCCGACGGCTCGGAAGGAGCGCGCCAGGCCCCTTCCACCGCGATCTCACCGGAAGAGGTCTCGCTCTCGGTAGTAGCGGGCCGCGCCCGGATGCAGGGGGACGGGCGTCGCCGGTGCGTCCACGGCGTTGATCAGCCGGGCCGATTTCTGCGTCTGACTCAGTTCAGGCAGTGCGTCGAACAGCGCCCTGGTCAGTTGGTAGACGAGCGACTCCGGCATCGTGTCGCGGCAAAGGAGCAGACCATCGATACCCACGGTCTGCACGTCGTCGGTTTGTCCCGTGTACGTCCCCTTCGGAATCACCGCCGGCTTGAAGAACGGGAACTTCGACCGCAGCCGATCGACCACCGCCGGTGCCAGCGACAACAGCGCCACCGAACTGTTCTCGCCCACATCGCCGATGCCGGCCAACGGATAGGCCGACGCGAAGACACGCACATCGAGTTGTCCGGCTCTCAGCTGTCCGTAGGCGTTGGCGGACGGCGGCATCACCTCGAGGTCGCTCAACGTCAAACCATGCCCTTCGACGATGATCCGCGCCAGCCCGCCGCCGAACGCTTCATCGCCCACATGCAGCCTGTGGCCACGCATGTCTTCGCCGCGACGGATGCCACTGGCGCGATTGACCATCAGGTGCACGACGTTGGTGTAGACCACGGCAATGCTGCGGAGATGCGAGGCCGGCGACTCGGCGCCCTCCGCAGTCGACCGCATGAACGTCTGGAACGCGATATCGGCGCGCGAGAACGCGAGGTCGGCCTTACCGGCCTCCACGGCCTGCGCGTTGGACGCCGCTCCTTCCGGCCCGCCGGTCGATTCGGCCGTCACCTGCACGCCAGCAACCTTGACGTTGTAGACACGGGCCAGCGCCCGGCCGAGCGGGGAATAGGCGCCGCCTCGTGGTCCGGTCAGGAGTAGTACGGGCTGACGAACGGACGGCTCCGTCGCGGCTGTCTGTGCAGGAGGATTCGAGCAGCCTGAGGCGACGAGGAGCAACGCCATCAACCCGCGGAGACAGGTCGCGAATCGCCGCGCGACTCGCGCCTCGGGGGCCTTCTGCGTCATGGAACACGATTCTACGACTTCGAGCGGTCGAAGCGTATGTCTGCGGCGTCACACGGGCGTGAATGCGCTATGCTCGCGGCCGATCGACGCAAGGACGGAGGCAGGACAGGATGGCAAAGCGGCTGTTGGTCGTGGAAGACGATGTGGCGATCTCGCGCGTGCTGTACGACAACCTCGTCTACGAAGGCTTCCAGGTTGAGTGTGCCGCGGACGGCCGCCAGGCCCTCGTCAAGGCCCAGACGTTCGTCCCCGACCTCGTGCTGCTCGATCTGATGCTGCCCGAACGTTCCGGCTTTGAGGTCTGCGAGGCGATGTGCAGCAAGTCCCAGCGACCGGCGATCATCGTGCTGACGGCGCGGCGAGACGACGGCGACAAGGTGCGGGCGTTGAATCTCGGCGCTGACGACTACGTCACCAAGCCATTCGCGCTCGACGAACTGCTGGCACGTGTCAACGCCGTGCTTCGCCGCAGTCATCCACAGCTGGCATCGATTGTCATCGGCCCGATCGTGGTCGACTTCAGAACCTCACGCGCCTTGCGGAACGGGGTCGATTGCGGATTGCGGCCACGCGAGATCGAGATCCTGCGGCATCTCGCCGACCGTCAGGGAAAAATTGTCACGCGCGAAGAACTGTTGCGCCTGGTGTGGGGATATGACCACGTGCCCATGACACGGACGGTCGATATCGCCATCGCCCGACTTCGCCGGAAGATTGAACCCGACCCTCATCATCCGCAGTTCTTGCGCACGGCCCATCGCGACGGCTATTCCTTGACGCTCTCGTAAAGGTTCGGCAAAGGTCAACACTCATGCATACACGCATCATGTCAGCACTCGTCGGGTTGGGCGGTCTGATGGTGGTCGCGACGCTGGCCGGCCAGTCAGCACCCACCGGTGGTTCGGCCGACTGGCCGACCTACGGCGGCAACCTCGCCAGCCGTCGCTACTCACCGCTGGCACAAATTGACGCGTCGAACTTCAACAATCTCGAGGTCGCCTGGCGATTCAAGACCGACGCCCTCGGGCCGCGGCCCGAGTTCAACCTGCAGGTGACACCGCTGGTCGTCAACGGCGTGATGTATTTCACCGGCGGCACGCGACGGGCGGTGGTCGCCGTCAAGGCCGACACCGGCGAGATGCTGTGGATGCACAGCGAAGACGAGGGCGAGCGCGGCGAAGCGGCCCCCCGCCGACTCTCGGGCCGCGGCCTGTCGTACTGGACCGACGGACGCAACGATCATCGTGTGGTCTACGTCACGCCCGGCTTCGTGATGATTGCGCTCGACGCCAGAACCGGATTCCCGGTGCGTGGATTCGGCAAGGACGGCAAGGTCGATCTGAAAGAAAACTACGACCAACCCATCGACCTGGTCACCGGCGAAGTGGGCCTGCACGCGGCACCGGTGATTGCGAAGGACACCATCATCATCGGCGCCGCTCACTCGGCCCGCGCGACCAAGCCTGAACATGAAAAGGGATTCGTGCGCGGCTTCGACGTCCGCACCGGCAAGCAGATGTGGATCTTCCACACCATTCCGCGGCCCGGCGAATTCGGCAATGACACCTGGCTGAACGACTCGTGGTCCTACACCGGCAACGTCGGCGTGTGGGGCCAGATGAGCATCGACGAGGAGCTCGGCATCGTCTATCTGCCGGTGGAGACACCCACCAACGATTTCTTCGGCGGTCATCGTCCGGGCAACAACCTGTTCGCCGAAAGCCTGGTCGCGCTCGACCTGAAAACCGGCAAGCGGGTCTGGCACTACCAGTTCATCCACCACGGCATCTGGGACTGGGATATTCCGTGCGCGCCGATTCTCACCGACATTACGGTCAACGGACGAAGAATCAAGGCGCTCTCGCAGCCGACGAAACAGGGCTGGGTCTACACCTTCGACCGCACGAACGGACAGCCGGTGTGGCCGATTGAAGAGCGGCCCGTGCCCAAAGGCGACGTGCCGACCGAGTGGTACGCCGCCACGCAGCCGCACGTGACGAAGCCGCCGGCGTTCGAGCGCCAGGGCGTCTCGCTCGACGACCTGATCGACTTCACGCCGGAACTGAAGGCGGCCGGCGTGCAGCTGGCGTCGCGGTATCGGCTCGGCCCGATCTTCACACCGCCCTCGTTCAGCAATCCGGAAGGTCCGCTCGGCACGCTGGTATCGCCGGTCGCGACCGGCGGCGCCAACTGGCAGGGAGGCTCGTTCGATCCGGAAACGGGACTGCTCTACGTGTTCTCGAACTCAGGCATCAGCTCGATGGGCATCATCAAGCAGCCGGATCCGGCGCGCACGATGACTTATGTGTCTGGCACGGCGCGACCGGCTGGTGCGCCCGCCGCGCGCGTCGGTGCCCCGGCGGCCCCGAGAGCGGCGACGGCAGGAGCGCCCGCGCC
>CADEEX010000298.1:0-1692 GCA_902826465.1 uncultured Acidobacteriota bacterium | reverse complement strand
CGCGCGTCGGTGCCCCGGCGGCCCCGAGAGCGGCGACGGCAGGAGCGCCCGCGCCCGCCGCAGGCGGCGACGAAGGCGGTGGCGGACTCTCGGTGCAGGGGCTACCGCTCGGCAAGCCACCGTACGGCCGCATCACCGCGCTCGACATGAACAGAGGTGAGCTGAAGTTCCAGATTGCCCACGGCGAAACGCCGGACAACATCAAGAATCATCCCGCGCTCAAAGGCGTGACGGTTCCGCGCACCGGCCGCCAGGGGCGTATCGGCACGCTCGTCACCAAGACGCTCCTGATTGCCGGCGAGGGCGGGTTCGCCACACAGGCCAATGGGCAGCGCGGCGCGCTCCTGCGCGCGTATGACAAGGCGACCGGCGACGACCGCGGCGCGATTGTCATGCCGGCGCCACAAACCGGTTCACCGATGAGTTATATGGTGAACGGACGACAGTACCTCACCATCGCCATCGGCGGCGGCAACTACAGCGGCGAACTGGTGACATACAGAGCGCCGAGGTAGCCTCTCTCGGCTTAGGGCTTACGGCTTAAGCCTTGAGCCCTGGGCCCTTCCCTGCTTCGACTCTGATTGTTCGTCTGGCCTCCCGCCCACGTTTCGGGTAGTGTGAGCCCCATGATGACGCACGCCCTTCGTCTGATTGCTTCTGCCAGCCTGACCTCTTTTCTCATCGGAGCGACGGGCTGGTCTCCCTCCCTTGCCGCACAGGCCGGCGGCGCGCTGCCGCGCACCAAGGCCGACGCGGAAAAGTGGCTGAAAGAGCGTGGGCAGGGGAGCGGACAGGACGCTCTGGCGTTCTACCTCGGTCTCGGCAGTAAGTGGTCGGCTGATGTCGTGCGCATGATGCTTCTGAGCGGTGCGTCTGCGACGAAGCCCGACCTCACCGGCGACTATCCGCTGAGCGGCGTGGCGATTTCCTGTGACGGAGAAGCGGCAGCGGCGGAGATCGCCGAGATTTTGATCCAGGCCGGCGCCAGCGTCAACGTCGTCGAGTCAAAAGGGCGCAAGGCCACACCGGCAATGGCGGCCGTGATGTGTCCGGCAGTGCTCAAAGTGATCCTGTCGAAGAAGCCGGATCTGAACGTTGTGGACGCCAACAAGATGACGGCGATGGACTACGCGATCCGGTTCGGCAAGCCGCGCGAAGAAGTGATGCGGTTGATGGTGGATGGCGGATTCGACCTGCGACGCCACCGCGCGGCGCTGCTCGAAGAGTATTCAGACACCGTCGACAAGATTATCGAGTCGTTGTCGCCGAGCACGCCACCACCCGCATCCCGCGCGGCGACGTCCACGCCAGCGGCGCGCCCAGCCCCTGCTGCCAACGCGCCACGGACCACGATCGCCCGCCCCGCCGAACCGGTCGCGCCGGTCGTCGTGGACTGGAAGGCCGTTGGTCCGTACCCGGCGCGCACAGCCGCCGAAGCGACGCGACTCCTACGCAAGCCCGGCGCCGATACGACCACTGACGATCACTTCTGGGACGCCATCAACCAGATCGAACCACAGCGGCTGGCACTGGCCATTCAGGCCGGCGCGGTCGTGCGACAGGTAAATAAGGCCAACGCCTACACGCCGTTGATGTCGCTGGTCGACTCGTGCGGAGTCGATCGGAACGAAGAGGCGCAGGTGTCGATCGTCGATCAGTTGATTGCGGCCGGCGCGGACGCGACCTACGTGC
>CADEEX010000297.1 GCA_902826465.1 uncultured Acidobacteriota bacterium | reverse complement strand
GGGGCAACTGCGCGTGTTTCATAATGGAGGCGGGGCTGCGTGTCGGCAATCGACCGCACATTACGTTTGGTGAGCATCTCGCCCTTGTAGCGGAGATTTGCGCCTACGCGGCGTCCCTCGGTCTGTGGGTGTACCCATTGATCGGATGGAGCTCGACCAAAGACTTCGACCTGACTACTTCAAACTGGCAGTCATATATCGCGGAAGCCGCCGCCCTTTGGAGCAGCCATCGGAATTGTCTCGGCCTTGACGTGATGAGCGAATGCGATCACGGCAGCGGGGGGACGAGCGATTACCACTACGTCAACAAGAACATCTGGATCACGGCCGCCAAAGCTGGCCGTGTGCGACCGGTGCCTGTCACAGCCAGTCTTGCCGACACCTCGCTGACCTGGGAGCGTGGCGCCGAGGTCATGGCTGCAGGCGCCGACTTCGTCGCTATCAATCGCTTCGTCAATCCGCCGGCCAGCAACGCATCGGCATGGGACCCAATTGTGTTCAATGCGGGCGACGGACCACGCGGAGCGACGGATGCACCTGTCGTAATTCCGAGTACGGGTCTGCCGTTCGATGGCGCCCAGTCGGCCGCTTGGTGCTCGGCCGCGAAGACATGGGCACAGCGAGCGCGCATTCAAATGGTTGGCGTCTGGACCATCGTCGACTACGGCCCGTTCCCTGGCGATCTGGGCACCTGGGGTATGTTTCAAAACACTCAGGGCGGTGATTACGAGTTCACGGCGCCGCGCCTTTCAATCACGAATGTCTTTTCGACATTCCCGAAAGAACCTGGCTCGTTCGACCCTGCAGAGGACGAAGGGGCAGTCCTTGAGACTCCGATTGTGGTTAACGTCGAAGATGCTTCGAGTGCGCGCCTAGGCTGGTCGGCTGCTGTTGGAACGGGGGCCGAAATCACGTATCGGCCTGAGTATGCCGACTTGGACGCGAACGGATTTCCTAGTGCCTGGACTAGCTTGCCAGACACACCGGCACGCACCACGATGCTGACCGGGTTACGGCCACTCACACGCTATGCGGTACGAATGCGAATGGACGACGTCAACGGCATGCGCACGTATTCGGCGTGGACCGAGTTCACCACGCAGGGCACGGTTTTCGGAGGCGTGCAGTAGCGCCAGGTCTGATAGGGTGTAGGCGTCAGTCTCGTGAAGCAGACCGCGGTAGACGGAGACCAGTCAGGGCTGTTGTAGAGCGACAGTGATATTGACCCCCTCGCGCCATTAATTCTGACCCCCCTTAGGAGGAGGGCGAATGGAGTTGGAGCGACGGGATTTGGTAGTACCGGCACCGGAGGTGCCGGTGGTCGAGGGAGAGATCGTCACCGCGATTCGCGAGTTGGCGGAGCGCGGGTGGGGTTCGAAGGCGATTGCGCGCGAGCTGGGGGTGGCGCGAAACACGGTACGTCGGTATCGACGGCACCCGGTCGTGGCCGGACAGCAGGTCCGAGCCGCACGGCGGCTCACCGAGGACGTGGTGCGCGAGGCCCAAGCCCTGTATCGGACGGTCGCCGAGCACAATGCCGTCGTAGTGCATCGGCTGCTGCGCGACGACGGCCGCACCATCGGGCTGCGGACGGTGCAGCGCGCGGTGGCGCCGGTCCGGCAGGCACAGCGCGCCGCCGACGTCGCGACAGTACGCGTCGAGACCGCGCCTGGCGCGCAGATGCAGATCGACTTCGGCGAGAAACGCGTGGGGATCGCGGGCACCGCCATCACGGTCTTTCTGCTGGTGGCGGTGCTCAGTTATTCCCGACGCACGTTCGTGAAGGCGTTTCTCCATGAGCGCCAGGACGATTGGCGCGAGGGCATTGCGGCCGCGTTCACGCACTTCGGTGGCGTCGTCGCGACGCTCCTCGGGGACAATGCCCGCGCGCTGGTCCGTGGTCGCGATCGCGCGACCGGGACGGTGACGTTTCATCCCGGGTACCTCGCCTTCTGTCGCGACTGGGACGTGCAGCCCCGTGCCTGCGCGCCGTATCGTGCGCGCACCAAAGGCAAGGTCGAGTCGGGCGTGAAGTTCGTGAAACGTAACGCGCTGGCAGGGCGCACCTTCGCGTCGTTTACCGCGCTCGAGCAGCATCTGGCCCAGTGGATGGACGAAGCCGACCAGCGGGTGCACGGCACGACCCACGAGCGGCCCTGTGATCGGTTCGTCGGCGAGGAGCAGACCGCCCTTCGCGCCTTACCGGCGCGTCCGCTGCCGCGTCGAGAGCAGCGACAGCGCCGACGCGTGGCCAGCGATGCCTTCGTCGATGTCGAGACGGTGCGCTACAGCGTGCCGTATCAGCTGGTGCGCGATCACGTCGAGGTCGCGATTGACGAGCAGACCGTCCGGATCTTCCACGGCACCGCGCTCGTCGCCACACACGCGCGCAGTCGAGAGCCGTTCGCGCGCATCGTCGAGCCGTCGCACCTGGCGGGGTTGTGGCGCGTGACCACGCCACGCGAGCCCGTGGACTCGACGTTGTCCGCGTTAGGGCGTTCGCTTGCCGAGTACGAAGCGGTGATCCGATGAGCGCCATCATCCACGCCCGCGTGGTCGAGCACTTGCAGCGTCTCCGCCTGGGCTTCGTCGCCGAGCGACTGGACGCGGTCCTCAATGAGGCGGCCACCCGGGAGCCGACCTATCTCGATTTCCTCGACCAGGTGTTGCGACAAGAAATCGAAGCCAAGCAGCGCAAACGGGTGGCCATGGGCGTGCAGATCGCCCACTTCCCGACGGTCAAGACGCTCGATGAGTTCGAGTTCAAGTTCCAGCCGTCGATCGATCAGCGCCTCGTCCGCGAGTTGGCGACCGGGCGCTTTATCAGCAGCGCCGAGAATGTCCTGATCTTTGGCCCGCCCGGTGTCGGCAAGACACATCTGGCGATCGCCCTCGGCCGCGCCGCCGTCGAAACCGGGCACTCCGTGCTCTTCACCAGTGCCACCGCGTTGCTCGCGGCGCTGGCCAAAGCCGAAACCGAAGGTCAGCTCGCCGATCGGTTGTTGTTCTACAGCAAACCGAAGCTCCTGGTCATCGACG
Source organism: uncultured Acidobacteriota bacterium (assembly GCA_902826465.1). Lineage (GTDB taxonomy): Bacteria > Acidobacteriota > Vicinamibacteria > Vicinamibacterales > CAVVIG01 > CADEEX01. The sequence continues at coordinate 2,920 of CADEEX010000297.1, read as the reverse complement.
AGCTCGGCTACCTGCCGTTCGAACGGCGCAGCGCGCATCTGTTCTTTCAGTTGGTGGCGCGCCGCTACGAGCGCGGCAGCCTGCTCATCACGACCAATCAATTGGTCACGCAGTGGGGCGCCGTCTTCGGCGACGAAGTCCTCGCGGCGGCCATCCTCGATCGTCTACTGCATCACAGTCACACGCTGATCATCCAGGGCGACAGCTATCGATTGAAACAGAAACGCAAGGCCGGCTTGATCCCACCGATGCCGCACCCACAGGGGGCGCTCGCCGGCGAGCCGGCTCGCGCTGACCGGCGAAAACACTAATGCAGGCGGGGGTCAGTTTTAGTGGCGCAAGGGGGTCAATTTCCCCTGTCGTTTGACAGCTGTCTTTGCCCAGCGATGAGACGGACGGGCCTCACATGCGTCTACGGGGCGTGGATGGGATATGCCGCACCTCTCGCCGGAGGGCGATACCGCACATCACTCGGTTATCAAACGTCTGATCTGACCCGTAGAATAGCTAACGAGATAGAGTTCGCCGCTGGCGTCAACACCGAATGAGCTAACGTTGCCAACTGAATCTCCGCCAATGGAGGCCGTGTGTTCTAAGAGGTTGGTTGCTGACGCCGCTCCTGTGGTTTGGTCGATGGAGAGACCCAGCGACCAGACGCGTCCTGTCACGAAATCGGCAAAGAAATAGCGGCCGACATAATAGCTAGGCAAGGCCGCCCCTCGGTAGACGTAACCCCCAGTAATAGATCGACCGCTGGAGCGGTCATACTCGTGGATAGGATCCGTCAACGGAATGAACGCCGGCGGCAGCGACGTAATGTGATCATGCGCGCCCTCGCGATTGCGCCATCCGTAGTTCCGCCCACCTCTGTTCACAGGCTCGTAATTGATCTCCTCTCGGCTAGTCTGTCCCACATCAGCAATAAGCAACGCGCCAGTTCCACCCATAGACGGTTCGTCGAAGCTGTATCGCCACGGATTCCGCAGGCCGAAGCTCCAAATCTCTGGCAGAGCTGAGATTGCCGAACCGTCGACAAATGGATTGTCGGCCGGCACTTGATAGCCCGTTGGATGTCCGTCGGGGACGGTGACGTCGATTCTGAGCATCTTTCCCAGGAAGAGAGATGGATTCTGCGCGCGATGATCTGGATCGTCGCCAGATCCACCATCTCCCAGTCCTATGTAAAGAAACCCGTCGGGACCGAAAGCTAGGTTGCCTCCGTTGTGATTGGGGAACGGCTGTGAAATATATGCCGGTCCCTGCTCGCCGCCCCAGCGGAGATCAAAGCGTGTAGAGGGGTCGGCCACCAATGGATTCGTCGATCGCTTGAATCGAGCCACCACTGTGTTCCCGCTCGCATCTGTAAAGTTGACAAAAAAACGTCCTGTTGACGCTGAGTCGGGCGGAAATGCTAGCCCCAGCAAGCCACGTTCGCCGTCGATTGACACGACTTCAGAAAGATTCAGAAAGTCAGTTGGTAAGACCGTGCCGCTGGAGACAACGCGAACTCGTCCGCCTTTCTGCACGACGAACTGCACGCCTGAATTCATCGGATCCTGAACCATGGCCAGCGGCTCGACGAAGCCCTGGGCATGAACCACAGACGTGAGCGGAGTCGCTGCGACGTCCGCTACGAACACCACATCGCGGAAATAGCCATGCGCCGAGTGCTGTCCCGGAAATCCCCCCACCGTTCCATACCGGCCTGGCGTCCCACTCGCCGTCCGCAAATGGCCATTCACCAGCGTTTGCGCAAACTGATTGGGCGTTCCTACGTAGCTGCCATTGCTGCCCGTGGGCACACTCACCACCACCTCGGTGTTGGCCGTGATCATCACGGGCGTCGGCAATGCCTGTTGCTGCCAGCCCGACGCTGTCTCGTTCACAAAGGTTGCGGACCCCAGCAGCGCCCCTCCCGCCGACCAGATTCGCCCAACGTGCGCTCCGGTTTCCCCAGGTGCCTTCCAAAAGCGTACCGCGGTAATTTGCCCTGCAACGTCCGCAACAACCCCGACGCCCAGCTCATAGCCATTCGCGTCGTGGTAGCTCTGGCTCGTCGGAACTTGCGTCGTTAATAGCGTCTGTGCGGGCGCACCTTGATTGCTCACGGTCACCGTCACTGCTTGAGAAAGCGTCGTCAGTCCCGCGCCATCCCGCGCTACCGCACGAACCGTGTGTGGCCCATTCCCAACCGTGGCGCTGTTCCACGTCACTTCATACGGCGCCGTGCCATCCTCGCCCCCGACATTCCCACCATCCACCTGGAACTGCACTCCCGCGACCCCAACGTTGTCGTCCGCTATCGCGGTTAGAGTCACAGGCCCGCTCACCGCACTCCCATCGCTCGGTGCTGTTAGCGTCACCGTCGGCGGCACCGTGTCTGGCGCGCCTCCCTCCGCGACAAAGACCACGTCGCGGAAATAGCCATGTGCCGACTGCTGACTCGGGAATCCCCCCACCGATCCATAGCGTCCCGGCGTTCCGCTCGCCGTCCGTAAATGACCATTCACCAGGGGCTGCGCAAACAGATCGGGCGTGCCGACGTAGCCTCCATCGCTGCCCGTCGGCACGCTCACCACGACTTCGGTGTTAGCCGCAAGCATCACTGGCGTCGGCAATGTCTGTTGCTGCCAGCCCGACGCTGTCTCGTTCACAAAGGTCGTGGCCCCGAGCAGCGCCCCGCCCGTCGACCAGATTCGCCCAACGTGTGTCCCGGTTTCTCCCGGTGCCTTCCAGAAGCGCACCGCGGTAATCTGCCCCGCGACATCCGCCACGACCCCGACACCTAGCTCGTAGCCATTCGTGTCGCGGTAGCTCTGATTAGCCGGGACCTGGGTCGTCAGTAACGTCTGCGCAGACACGCCCTGATTGCTCACGGTCACCGTCACTGCTTGAGAAAGCGTCGTCAGTCCCGCGCCAT
>CADEEX010000296.1 GCA_902826465.1 uncultured Acidobacteriota bacterium | reverse complement strand
AGGCACGCTGACCCGGGGCCGGCCCGACGTGGTGTCGGTTCACCCGCTGGCCGATCTGTCCGTGTCCGACGTTGTGGCCCTGGCTGCTGCCGTCGAGCAGCGCTCAGAGCACCCGCTTGCAGGCGCGGTCGTTCGCTATGCTGAGCAACTGGGCCTGTCTATTACGCCGGCCGCGCGGGTGCAGGCGACGGCGGGACGAGGCGTGTCGGGGAGCGTCGATCACGCCAATGTCCTCGTCGGCAACCATCGCTGGTTCGAGGAGCGTCACCTTTGCTCAGAGGCCCTCCACGCACACCTCGACCTCCTAACCGTGGCCGGTCACACCCCGGTCATCGTCGCACGCGAGAACGTTCCGGTGGGCGTGATCGCCATCGCCGACCGAGCGCGCGATGAGAGCCGTGCCGCCATTGAGCGGCTGAGGCGCGACGGCATTACGGCCGTGGTGCTCCTGACCGGCGACGGTACGGTGCCCGCTGGCGCGCTGGCGCGCAGCGTCGGGATCGACGACGTGCGTGCGGAACTGCTTCCCGAAGACAAGGTCCGTGAGGTTGAGGCGTTGAAGCAGCGCTACGGTTCGCTCGCCATGGTGGGAGACGGCATCAACGATGCGCCGGCGCTCGCATCTGCTGATGTGGGTATCGCGATGGGCGTCGCGGGGAGCGCGACCGCAATTGAAGCCGCCGACATTGCCCTGATGGGCGACGACATCAGGAGGGTGCCGTATGTCCTGTCGCTTGGCCGCGCCACGGTGCGCAGCATCAGGGTCAACTTCGCCATCGCCCTGATCCTCAAGCTGGCGTTCGTCGTTGCCGCCGCCACAGGCGTGGCCACGTTGTGGATGGCAGTGCTGGCCGACACCGGCGCGTCTGTGCTGGTTGTCGCCAACGCGCTGCGCCTGCTGCGCGCCGACTGAGGCTCAGGCGGCGCCGGAGTCTCCGGCTGCCTCTCGCTGGCCGCGTTGGCGGTCGTTGGGTGTCGAGATCCACACGCGCGAGACGCGCAGCCCGTCGAGCGCGACGACGCGAAGCAGCCGTCCCTCAAGTTCGACGGTATCGCCGACGCGGGCCCTGCGTCCAATCTCGCCCATCACGAATCCGCCGAGTGTCGTATAGGTGTCCTTGTCGATGTGGACGCCGAACTGGTCGTTGACATCGGTCACCAGCGTCAATCCGTCGATCTCCGCCGAGCCGTCGTCATTGCAGGTGATCTTGCCGACACCGGCGCCGCGCGCATCACCGACGATGCGATCCATCAGCCACTCGAACGTGACCAGACCTGCGGTCCCGCCGTATTCGTCGATGACCAGGGCTTCGCGCACGCCACGCTGGCGGAGCGCGGCCAGGAGATCGTCGGCCGCGATCGTTTCCGGCACCGTGAGCGCTTCGTGAGCGATGGAGGCTGCGCTGACGTCGGTCCGTCCTGCGGCCAGTGCCTTGATGACATCGACCGCGTGCAGAATACCGATGATGTTGTCGATGTCGTTGCGGAACACGGGCAGCGATGGATAGCCAGCGCGACTGATGTGCTCAAGCAGTGCGTGACCTGAGGCCTCGGCGGGCACCGCGACCAGCTCGGTACGCGGCACCATCACCTGACCCGCCGTCAGATCGGCAAAGTCGAACACCCGGTGAAGCATCTGCTCCTCGCGTTCTTCGAGGACGCCAGCCTCCTGACTGGCCGTCACCAGCATCTTCAACTCGGCTTCCGAATGCACCAGCGCGTGCCCCGTCGAGCGCATTCCCAGCATGTTGACGACAGCGCGACCCATGCCGTTCAGCAATCGAATGAACGGCCAGAAGGCCTTCATGAACAGCTCGGTCGGCTTGACGACCAGCAATGCCGTGGCCTCTGCGCGTTCGAGCGCGATGGTCTTCGGTGCCAGTTCACCTAGCGTGATATGCAGGGCCGTCACCAGCGCAAAGGCAATCGCCACCGCGATACTGTGGGCGGTGGCGTCGGCGATGCTGAGCGGCAGAAACGAGACGGCCGGCTGCACGAGCGCCGCCAGCGCCGGTTCGCCAATCCAGCCAAGGCCAATGCTGGCCATGGTGATTCCGAGCTGGGTTGCGGCGATGTAGCTGTCCGGATCGCTGACCGCCCGCCGGACGGCGCGTGCCGATCGGTGTCCTTCTGCGATCAGCTGATCGATGCGTGTCTTGCGCACCGTCACGATGGCGAATTCTGCTGCGACGAAGAAGCCGTTAGCGAAGACCAGCGCCAGCACACCCGCCAGCCGCCATAGAACTCCCGCGAGCGAATGCTCTTCCATCAGGCCCCCAGCTGACTCTAGCAAACGGGTGGCGTCTACGCCTTGCGGTTCGAGAAGAAGTGCGAATCGACGAAGTTGTCGATGACCGACTGGCTGGCGGCATCTACCGTGTCGAACTGGACGCCCATGCCGACACGCCGATCGCTCCACACCACGCGCCCAGTCGCCTCGACATCTCGGGCGGTGCCCGGCATGCGAAACTTCACCTGCACCGCCGAGCCGAGCGGCAAGGGGCTGGTGGTTCTGATGGCCACGCCACCATGACTGAGGTTCAGCGTCAGTGCTGCGGCAATCGACGAACCGACACGGTACTGCACCGGAATCCCGAGCGTCACACGGGGACTGCTGCGCCGATTGAAGTTGTCGGGAAAGAGATGCGGTGCCAGTGACGGCAGAATATTCTGCGGCGTACTGTATTCGTTCACGTAGCCAGCGACGCCGAGCGTTGTCAGCTCGCGCACTTCAGCGGCGCTGCCGATGGTGCCGCTGAAGACGACGATCGACAACGGCTTGGTCGACAGGCCGCGGAGTCGCCGCAACAGTTCGACGCCGGAGACGCCAGGCAGTTGAAGATCGAGCACCACGAGGTCGACGGCACCGGCCTCCTGTCTGACCCGATGGAGTAAGTCGACGGCGCTCTTAACCGTGATCGCGCGATGTCCCGCGCCCTCGAGAACGCTCTGAAAGCGCTCGCGCACGAACTCCGTGTCGTCAGCGACGACGACCGTCTTGGTCGGCGCCGATTGCGTCGGCATGTAAGCTATAATGCAACCCTTATTTTCGATCGCGTCTGTCGCGGATTCTGGCACGCCACACGCTGTTCTGCCAACCCGCTACCGACGCGCCGAGGAGCGTATGGCTACCTGTCCCGAGTGCGATGCCGAAATCGAAGTCGATGAATTCGACGTCGACAAGGGCGACCAATTGAGCTGCCCTGACTGCGGTACCAATCTCGAAGTCACGAGTCTATCGCCGCTTGAACTCGACCTCGCGTCAGACGACGAGGACGATGAAGACGACGACGACGATCTCGATGACGACGACGATGTCGAAGACGAGTGAAGGCTGGGACGAATGATCGCGAAGGCGCTGGCCCTGCGCGAGCGCCTCGCTTCGCTGCACGCGGTCGTCGTGGCGTATAGCGGCGGCGTTGACAGCGCGTATCTGGCGTTCGTCGCGAACGACACACTCGGCGCCCACGCGCTCGCCGTTACCGCCGACAGCCCCAGTTATCCCGATCGTCACCGCCGGCTGGCGGCTGACATCGCGGCACGTTTCGGCATCCGCCATACCGTGATTCACACGGCGGAACTCGAACGCGCCGAGTATCGCGCCAACCCGATCAATCGCTGTTATTTCTGCAAGCACGAACTCTATTCGCACCTCGCGCCGATCGCCGCGTCTCGGAATGCGGTCGTGGCCGACGGCAACAACGCGGACGATCGTGGCGACCATCGCCCGGGGCGGCTGGCGGCGCGCGAGTTTGGTGTCGTCAGTCCTCTCGACGAGGTCGGGTTGACCAAGAGCGAAATTCGCGCCCTGTCGCGCGAGGCCGGTCTGCCAACCTGGGACGAGCCGGCATCGGCCTGTCTGTCATCGCGAATCCCGTACCACTCTGTGGTGACCAGCGAGAAGCTCCGCGTGATTGAGCGAGCGGAAGACGCGGGACGCGCGCTCGGTTTTCGCATCTGTCGTGTGCGTCACTACGACGAAACTACGCGAGTCGAGATCGGTCGCGACGAGCTGCCGCGGGCATCTGAGCCAGGCATGACGGCGTCCATCGAGCAGGTGCTGAAGGGCCTTGGCTATCGTGACGTGATCCTCGACGCGCGTGGGTATCGCATGGGCAGCCTGAACGAGGGATTGCTGCTGCGTCCCGCGTGACCCGCACCGCCAGGCTCACAGGTCTCGTTCTCGCCGGCCTGTTTCTCGCGCTCCACCTGCCGTTTCTGCCAGCGTCGCTGGAGGATCTCGATTCGGTCAATTTCGCGCTCGGCGTGCGCGATTACGACGTGTCGCGCCACCAGCCGCATCCTCCCGGCTATCCGCTCTTCATGGTCGCGGCCAAGGCGCTGAATCGCCTCGGCCTCTCCGAGGTGCATGCGCTGGCGCTGCTCAGCGTCATCGGTGGCGCCGTCGGTGTTTTCGCGCTGATGGGGCTGTTCACCCGTCTCGATCGCGATCGCGACACCGGCACGCTGACGTGGCTCGCGACGCTGCTCGCCGCGGCGAACCCGCTCTACTGGTTGACGTCGGCACGACCGTTGAGCGACTTGTCCGGACTCTCGGTGGCCCTGGCCATCCAGGCCGGAGCGTTGTCGGTGCGCACGGCCCGATCGTTTGTGTTCGTCTGCGCCGCAGCGGCAGTCGCTGCCGGAATCCGCTCACAGGTCGTCTGGCTCACGGTCCCGATGCTCGTCCTGGCCGCCGTGCGTCTCCCAGCGGGCGAGCGCACCCGCGGAGCCCTGCTCTCCGGCGTCGCCGCGTACGCCGTGGGCGCGTTGCTCTGGTTCGTCCCTCTTCTGCTCGTGTCCGGTGGCCCGGCGGCGTACTGGAGTGCCCTCGAGTTCCAGGGATCGGCAGACCTGACAGGCGTGACGATGCTGGCAACGACGCCGACACTTCGGCAGCTGGTGTTGTCGATGCGCTATGCGCTGCTCGCGCCGTGGGGCGACTGGCGGCTCGGCGCGATCGTGATGGCCCTTCTGCTGCTGGGCCTGATACGGCTCTGGCGGCGGTCACCGTCATCGCTCATCTCGCTGGTTGCCGGGTTCGGACCGTACTTTGTGTTCGATGTGCTGTTTCAGGAGACCGTGACCACCCGCTACGCACTGCCGCTGGTGATTCCTTCGGCGTACCTCGCCGTGCGCGGGCTGTCGCTGTTGCCGGACTCTGCGGCTACGCTCGGGGTGCTTGCCCTCGCCGGCTATTCGGCCTCGATCAACGACGGCGTGCTGCCGAAGTACGCGCGACCGGACGCTCCCGTCTATCGGATGCTCGGCGATTGGACGGGCGCGGCGGCGGCGGCGGGTGCCGGGTTCCGGCCTCCGGCCGTCATGATGCACCGGCGCCTCGAGCTCGACACGCGGCGATCGCTGCAATGGCGGGCGAGCGAGCTCCCCGCGTTTGCCGCGCGGCTGGTGCCGACGCCAAAGCATGAATGGCTCGACGTGGTGAAGTACTGGAATGGCGGAGGCCGCGCGCCCGTGTGGTTCGTGGCCGATCCGCTGCGGAGCGACCTCGCGCTGATACACGGGGTTCGCCGGCCGACGCTCTATCGCTGGGGCTTCGAACCGACAATCCTGCTGGGTGGTTCTCGTCCGAGCGAGATGGACTGGTACGTACTCGAGTCACCTGACTGGTACCTGGGCGAAGGCTGGGCGTTGACGCCGGAAACAGCGGGCATTGCGGGGGAGGACCAGCGCGGGCCCGGCCTCGCGCCGATCGACGGCTGGATCCGCCGGGTCTCTGGGCCGCTGTCCATCATGATCGGTGGCCGGAACCTGACGTCCGCAGGCAGGCCCGTGCAGATGCACGTCGAGGTTGACGGCGCGACAGTCGCCGATTCATCGGTGGCACCCGGCTTCTTCCTGCGAACGCTGCAGGTGGCGACGCTGGCAGGCGAAGGAGCGTACGCGCGCATTCGCGTGTCGTCCAACAGCACCGCTATCGCGATTGAGCGGGTTGCCG
>CADEEX010000295.1 GCA_902826465.1 uncultured Acidobacteriota bacterium | reverse complement strand
TCTTCGTGAGGTCGGCGTCGGCAGCGACGGTCACCGTCTCGAACCCCGCCACCGATGTTCCCGTGACGGCCATTCCGGTGCGCGCCTGCCGATTCAGCCAGACCCGGTCGCTTCCGGTGCCGAACCCCGGCCGCGTCAGATTGCGCACCGTCGCCCCCAGCTTCACCCGCTGCCCGAGCTTGGCCATGACGCCCACGTCGAGATCGCCACGTGTGTGACGTTCCGCATCGAGGTCGGCCGCGCGATCGAGCCCGTCTCCGGTCGCGTCGATCTCGGCTGCGCCGACACCTCCGCGAAGAATCTTCAACGTCGACCCTACGACCAGAGCGTCGCCGATTGATTGCCCGATGGTGACGCCGAACTGACTGACCGAGAGCAAGCGCACACCTCTGCCCTCTTCTTCGTTTTGTCGACCGCCGGGATTACCGGCTATAGAGTTAATCGGCCCAGACTCAGTGACCTGCAGCCGGTAATAGCTGAGGCCGAGCGCCGGGAACGCCACCGCAAAGCCCGACGCCCGCTGCTTGATCGCGGGATCGAAGGGCTCTCTCTGGTCGGGCTGGGTGCGCGCGCCCTTTTCAATGACCAGGTTGAAGTACGAGCCTGAGGCCAGTCCGGCCGGATTCCACCAGCTGGCCGACGCATCATCGGCCACGGCAACGAACGCCCCACCCATGCCCTGCGCGCGGGTGCCGACGTTTTCAAACTGCTGCGCTGCCGCCGGGAGGGCGTACGCCGAGAGCGCCGCCGCCAGGGCGACACGAGTAACTGCACACATCCGCATATCCATGGTTATCGGGAACAAGATGGCCCGGGGATACCCTTCGGGTCCACAGGTCCGCGGGTCCGCGGTATTGTTGAACTTCGACGATCAGGAAGGCGTATATACAGCTGGCCTTTCTTGCCCTTATCGTCGCAGGATTTCCACATGACATCGCCCAAGGGCGCCGCCTCACTGGCGCCAACAGACATCGTTCCGCCGAAAGGTCTGCTCGCTCGGGCACTGGGCGTGTTCTTTTCCCCCAGAGACACCTACGCCGACATCGCCCTGCGGCCTCGCCCGCTGCCGGCCCTGATCCTGGTCCTGGCGCTCATTGCTGCCACGCAATACGCATTTCTGTCGACGTCCGTTGGACAGCGCGCCTGGGTTGATCAGGCACTCACCCAGCAGGAAGCGTGGGGCGTGCCCGTCACCCCGCAGTCAGTCGCCGGAGTCGAACGAATGCAGCCCAGGGCGGCCATCGTCGCGGTGGTGGCCATTCTGGTAGTTGCCCCAATGGTGATGGCCGGTATGGCCGGCATCCTCATCGTCGTCTTCAACGCCATCCTTGGAGGCGACGCGAAGTTCAAGCAGGTGTTCTCCATCGTGGCCCACTCTGGATTCATCGGTGTGCTGCAGTCCGTGTTCGTCGCGCCGCTGAACTACGCCCGGGAGACGATGTCGAGTGCCACCAGCATCGGCGTCTTTCTGCCCATGCTCGACAGCCAGTCGTTTCTCGGTGCGCTGGTCGGCTCGATCGATCTGTTCCAGATCTGGTCGCTCCTCAACGTGTCGATCGGTCTCGGAGTTCTATACAAGCGCCGTACCTCGCCAATCGCCTGGGGCCTGCTGACGACGGGGTTCGTCATCGCCCTCATCATCGCCGGCATCAAAGCCGCACGCGCTGGAGCCTAAATGAAGGGGAAGAAGATCCTGATCGCGCTTGGCGTGATCGCGCTGCTCGGGGCCGTTGCGGCCGCGAATTTCTACTTCAAGAAAGACGTGGGCGTCACCGTCGCCGTCGAGGGGATCAAGACACGGGACCTCGAGGCGATCGTCTCGGCCTCCGGGAAGATTCAACCCAAGCGGCTCGTCAACATGAGCGCGGATACGTCTGGCCGGGTGGTCGACCTCGCCGTTAACGAGGGCGACAAGGTCACCAGAGGGCAGTTCCTTCTGCAGATCGACCCGAAGTCGTTGCGCACGCGGGTCGACAGCGGCAGCGCGTCGCTCGAGGCCGCCGAAGGGTCGCTCGACCAGCAGCGTCAGGCCGTGGAAACCGCGCGCGTGCAGCTCGATCAGACCCAGAAGAACGCCGCACGGCAGCGCGACCTCTGGAATCAGCAGTTAACAACGCGCGAGACGCTCGAACGGGCCGAGAACGACGTTCGCGCCGCCGAGTCGCAACTACGCGAGCGCGAGAAGCAGGTCACCTCTCAGGCGGCCCGCATCAACCAGGAGCGGGCGTCGCTCGAAAGTGCCCGTTACGACCTGAGCAAGGTGCGCATCGAATCCCCGATCGACGGCATCGTCACCCGCCGGAACATCCAAGAGGGCGAAACAGCAGTCATCGGCACCATGAACAACGCCGGCACCGTGCTGCTGACGCTGGCCGACATGTCGGTCATCCAGGCGGAAGTGGAAGTGGACGAGACCAACATCCCGAACGTCTCGCTCGGCCAGCAGGCCAAGATCACCATCGACGCGCTGCCAGATCGCACCTTCAAGGGGCACGTGACCGAGATCGGGAACAGCCCGATCCAGCCGGCGGCAGGCAGTTCGCAATCGACACAAGCCACCAACTTCAAGGTCGTGGTCATGCTCGACGAGCAGATTCCCGACGTGCGTCCCGGCTTCACCTGCACGGCCGACATCACGACGGCGGTTCGACAGGGAGTGGTGGCCGTGCCGATTCCGGCAGTCGCCGTACGCGAGCTCATTTACGACGCCCAGAATCAGATCGTGAAGGATCCACGTCCGACGAGACCGCGCCGGCCGAGCGAACCGGTGCCTCCGCCTCGCGAACTGACGCCAGGAGAAACACGCAAGGAAACGGAAGGCGTTTTCGTCGTCAGAAACGGGCTCGTCGAATTCGTGCCCGTCAAGCTGGGCATCTCCGGCGACAAGTACTTCGAAGTGCTGAGCGGACTCAAGGCCGGCGACGAGGTGGTGACCGGTCCGTACAATTCCGTGAGAAGCATGGCTGAAGGCGACCCGGTGAAGGTGGATCCGCAGAAGCGCTAGGGCATGTACAAGATTTTCGAGTCTGCGGGTATCGCCCTCGAGGCGATCTGGTCAGCGAAACTTCGATCGTTGATGACCGTGCTCGGCAACATCGTCGCCGTCACGTCGATCATCGCCGTGGTCTCGATGATTCAGGGGCTCAACGCGTCGGTGACGCAGGCGATTCTCAACCAGGCCGGCGCCGACTCGTTCAGCGTCCAACAGTATCCGGTGACCCGCAGCGACGAGGAGTTCGAGGCGGTCCGCGCCAACCCGCGGATCACACAGGCCGACGCGCGCGCCGTGCGCCGTTACGATCCAGACGCGATTCTGGCGGTGATGGCCGAATCGAGCGGCAACGGTCGCATCAGCTATCGCGACAAGGCCATCGACAGCACGCGGCTGCAGGGCGTCACGTCCGACTATGTCAACTTCTCGACGTTCGATGCCGAGCGGGGACGACTGATGACGCCGTCAGAGGTCGACACCGCCAGGGCCGTCGTCGTACTCGGCTGGCAAACCGCCGATCGGCTGTTCGGCCCAGAAACCGATCCGCTGGAAAAGCTGATTCAGATCGAAGGCGTGCACTTCCGCGTCGTGGGCGTCTCGGCCAAACGCGGCACGGTACTCGGTCAGTCGCAGGATGAATTCGCCGTACTCCCGCTGCGCCAGCTGCAGATGATTCTCGGCTCCCGTCGGTCGCTGTCGCTCACCGTCAAGCCGCGCGATCTGTCACGGATCCCTGAAGCGATGGACGCGGCCACCGTCGCCCTGCGCAGTCAGCGCGGGCTCAAGCCAAAGCAGGACGACAACTTCGGCATCTTCACGTCGGACACGATTCTCGACATCTATCGCCAGGCGACCAACGGCATCTTCGCGGTCCTGGTCGGCGTCGTGGCCCTGTCGCTCGTCGTCGGTGGCATCGTCATCATGAACATCATGCTGATGGTGGTGACCGAGCGTACGCGCGAGATCGGCCTGCGCAAGGCGCTCGGGGCCAGGCGTGCCGACATCATGGCGCAGATGCTCACTGAATCGGTGGTGCTGTCGATTTTCGGCGGGGTCGTCGGCACCATCTTCGGTGCCGGCATTGCCGCAACGATCGCCAGCTTCACGCCGATTCCGGCACGGATTGAGCCGTGGTCGGTGGCCCTCGGCATCGGCATCACCGCGTTCGTCGGCCTGTTCTTCGGCCTCTACCCGGCCTCGCGGGCGGCACGGCTCGACCCAATCGAAGCGCTGAGGAAGGAATAGCCGTGGCGATCCGCGCTGGCCTGATCCGCGAAGTCGTCATCATGGCGTTCGATACCGTGCGCACGAACAAGATGCGCTCGGCGTTGACCATCCTCGGCGTCGTCATCGGCATTACGTCGATCGTCGGCATGACGGCGATGATTCGTGGCTTCGATCAGTCGCTCCGCGACATGATCGGCGCGATCGGCCCGAACACGATCTTCGTGCAGCGTTTCGGCGTCACCAGTTTCGCTGGCGGTGCCGAAATGCGCGATCTCCTCAAGCGTCCGAATCTCACCGTGTCCGACTCGCGCGCCATCGAGGAGATGAGCGAGACGATTCAGCTGGTCGACATCGAGCTTGGGGCCGGTGGCCCACCGACGACGCGGCGGGTGTTCTACGGGGCACAGAAGACGCGTCCCCTTGTCGTATTCGGCACATCGGAGAACTTCGCGGAGGGCACTCGCATTCCGATCCTGGCGGGACGCTTCTTCAACGGCACCGAGCTGCAGTATCGGAAGAATGTCGCCGTGATCGGCAATGCGCCGTACGAACTGCTGTTCGGCACCGCCGGCATCGACCCGATCGGCAAGATGATTCGCATCGGCAGCGAGCGGTTCGAAGTCGTCGGTGTCTTCGACAAGCGCCCGGCGGCCGGCGGATTCAACCTCGGGCAGGACGACTTCGTCACGATTCCCTATACCGCCTACCAGCGCATCTTCGGGCTCAATGCCGTGCGCGTCGCGCGCAATGCGACCTTCCTGCCGGTGCAGATCGCGCTGTTACCACGCGACGGCGTGAAGGTCGAAGATGCCATCGCCGACGTCGAGCGCGTCATGCGGATCAGGCACGGTCTGCGCCTGGACGAGCCGAACGACTTCGACATCGTCACCCAGGATGCGTTCCTGAAGCTCTGGGATCAGATCAGCCAGGGGACGTTCTTCGCGCTCATCGTCATTTCGTCGATTGCGCTGATGGTCGGTGGCATCGGGGTGATGGCGATCATGTCGATTTCGGTGACCGAGCGGACCCGCGAGATCGGCGTCCGCAAAGCGCTCGGCGCACGCCGGGCTGAGATCCTGTTCCAGTTCCTGATGGAAGCGGCGTTCCTGACGTCGCTCGGTGGCCTGATCGGCATCCTGCTCGGCAGCGGCATCGGCTGGGGGGTCCACCTCATCTCTGGCTTCCCCATCTCGCTGCCCTGGTGGTCGTTCGCCATCGGCCTCAGCTTCTCGGCCTCGGTGGGCATCTTCTTCGGCATGTGGCCGGCCGTCAAAGCCTCCCGGCTCGACCCGATCGAAGCGCTCCGCTACGAGTAGAACTCAGAGGTTCCGCGGTTCCGCGGTTCCAGGGGTCCAGGGTCCAGGGTCCAGGGTCCAGGGTTCCGCTTGCAGCCCGCCGCGCGCAGTCCTATGATTCGGCCCCTGAACATGTAAATCACACATTCATTCGCCGACATGGGGGACCACGCCTATGAGGGTCTACGACGCCGCCGCCATCAGGAACGTCGCGCTCGTCGGACACACCGGATCGGGGAAAACACAGCTCGCTGCGGCCATTCTCGCCGTCGCCGGAATGGTCAACCGTTTCGGGAAAGTTGACGACGGGACGACCGTCACCGACTTCGACGAAGAAGAAATCTCCCGCCACCACACGCTCTCCGCGCATCTCGCCTACGCGGAGTGGCAGAAACACAAGATCAACCTCATCGACACGCCAGGCATGGGCAACTTCTTCTGTGAAG
>CADEEX010000294.1 GCA_902826465.1 uncultured Acidobacteriota bacterium | reverse complement strand
GTCCACGAGTCCATGACGCTCGCGCCCAAGTCTGCGACTGAATCGGTCACCGAGATGGTGCAGGTGGTGTTGCCGAACGACGCCAACCCGCTTGGCTTCATTCTCGGCGGCACGGTGATGCACCTGATCGACATCGCCGGCGCCATTGCCTGTTACCGCTATGCGCGGCAGCGCGTGGTCACCGCGGCGGTGGACGACCTGCAGTTCCTGCACTCGATTCGCGTGGGCGATCTCATCATCCTGCAGGCGCGGGTCACCTGTGTCTTCACGACGTCGATGGAAGTGCAGGTGGATGTCTTCTCGGAGGAGGCGCTCACCGGTGTGCGGACGCCGACGAGCCGGGCGTTCCTGACCTTTGTGGCCATCGACGAGCACGGCGTCAGGGTGCCGGTGCCACCGCTGATCATCGAGTCGGACGATCAGGAGCAGGTGTGTCGCGACGCGCGGGCGCGTCGCGAACAACGGTTGAAGCGGAAAGCGGTGGCGACTAAATCGCCTTCAGCCTGAGGACGCTGCGTTCGAGATCGATCGCCACCCGATATTTGCTCAGGAACTTGTGGCCGACGATGCCACCGAGCTGGAAGCCGAGCAGGGCGCTCGGCGTATTCAGGTTCAGGACGACCACCGGGAAATTCGTGAAGCGGATGCGGTCGAACGCCAGGTCGACCCCAGGCATCAGGAACGCGTCCCTGTCCCAGCCGGACGACCCGAACACGCGCAACGCGATCTTGCGCGCGGGTTCCGGCCGGTTCAGCGCCGACGCCGTGGCCCGGCTGATCGAGATCACTTCCCCGCCGGTATCGACGACGAAGTTCGCCGTGTGCTTGCCGTCGACCGTACCGCGAACGGTGGCGAGCCGGTGCAGCCGCAGCGGCAGCTCAATGTCCGTGGGCTCCTCCGGAAGATGGCGCCCGAACGTGATCTTGTTGGTCTTGTAGTCGATGATCATCGAGAAGCCGAGCGCCAGCGGCGACAGGCTTTCCGCTTCGTTCACCGGCAGATCGCGCAGCGGCGGATCCTTGATCATGCACGGCACGTTGCGCAGCTTGAGCGCGCCGAGCTCGAGCGTGTCGATGCGGGCCAACTGCAGCCCGCGGATGCCGACATCGCCGACACCGGCACTGAGCGTGTAGGTGATCGGCGTGATGCCCAGTCGCTGCGCCGTCCGGCGCGACAACACGGTATTTTCCGCACCGGTATCGACCACGAAATCCTGAAACGAGCCGTCGTTGACCTTGGCGCGCACGATGACCTTCTCGTTCACCGTCTTGAAGTCGACGGTGTAGAGCTTGTCTTCGGTGCCGGGATCCATCTCGAACGGCACCCGCTGGCCGAACGAGCGCAGAAACTTGATTTCGGAGCGCGACCAGTCGGCCTTCTCGCTGTGATCCTTGTTCGGCAGCAGATTGACGTAGTTGCTGTAGGCGCTGGCCGCCTCTTCGTATTTGTGCATGCGCTCGAAGATGGCGCCCACGGTATGGTGCAGTTCGAGGTCGCGCGGCGACAGGCGCAGGGCCAGTTGCGCTTCCGTCATCGCATCGTCAAGACGTCCGCGCGCCGCCATTGAACGGGCCATGCCGTGGTGGCCGCGGGCCAGATCGATGTTCTTGGCGAGCGCGTCGCGGTAGCGCAGTTCGGCCTCTTCGAACAGTCCTGAGGCCCACAGCGAGTCGCCGTACAACGCAATCGCCTCGGGCGACTCCGGCGACGAGGCGACCAGGCGTTCGGCTTCCGTGCGCGCCAGATCGAACTGGGCGACGCGCAACGCCGAGTGAATCAGGCCGCCCCTGGCCGCGCGCAGTTCGTCGGGACCGGCAACGGCGGTGCCGCGCTGAAACGCATCGAGCGCATCGGCGTAGCGCCCCTCGTTCAGGAACTCGTTGCCAAGCTGAATCTGGACTTCAGCGGCCTGCGACTGGCCAGGCCCGTCGGCACGAAGCGCCAGGGACACCGCTGCGACGGACAGCACCGCCAACGCCGCCGTGCGAACACCACCGGTCATGAACCCTCCACCTGGGACTGATCCCGCCGATCACCTTCAAGATCCAGGCCGGCGTCGCGAGCCGGATTTCCGGCGATTTGCCCGCTGGTCGCTTTCGTAACGCGAAATCGGCGCACGCGAATCGAAAGGCCTGAGGCGAGCATAGCGCCCCTCAGTCGTCCGTGCCGAAGTAGTTACGGTTCTTGTTGATGAATGACGACCACTCGTGCGGCGTCTCATCGAGCGCGAAGATTGCATTGACCGGACAGGCCGGCACGCAGGCGCCGCAGTCGATGCACTCGTCGGGGTGAATATAGAGCATCTCCGCGGTGGCGAACGCCGGTTCGTCCTTGCGGGGATGAATGCAGTCGACCGGGCAGACGTCCACGCACGCGGTGTCTTTGACGTCGATGCACGGAGCACAGATGATGAACGCCATGAATTGCTGTAACTGATTATTAACGTGAGACTTCTGCGCTGGAATGTACTCGTCGTCGAACCCGGGTGTCAATGAATCCGTCCCGGAACCCAGGCCGTATAATCAGCGGCGTCGTGCCTGGTCAGCCATCGATGGGATGGAGTCGGCGCCTGACGATGGCCGCCGTGTGCTCGCTGTGCGTCAGCGCCACGGCCGCCGCCCAGGGGCTCCCTGCCGAACCGGTCACGCTCGGCGCCGGCAGGGTCACGCTTGGCGGCACCGTCACCGCGGCGTTTGCCTGTGCCCGGCTGGAGGAGAACAACAGCTGCGGCGACGACACCGGCTTTTTCAATTACACCGACTACGAGCACTCGACGCTTCGCATGACCCGCGTCGCCGTCAACGCGGCGGTGCGCGCCAGCCGGCAGTTCTCGTTTCTCGCCGAGATCCGCAGTGAGAACGGTCAGGCGCCGCAGGCCTACGCGCTCTACGCGCGCGTTCGGCCGTGGCCGGAGCGCGCCTTCGACCTGCAGATCGGTCGAGTGCCACCCACCTTCGGCGCCTTCGCACGGCGCGCGTATGCCAGCGACAACCTCGTGATCGGCATGCCGCTCGCCTATCAGTATCTGACGTCGCTGCGACCCGACGCGCTGCCGGCCACCGTTGACGAACTGCTGCGGATGCGCGGCCGCGGCTGGCTGTCGCGGTTCACCCTTGGCGATCCGACCGCGGCGCATGGCCTGCCGCTGGCGAGCGCGCTCCGTTGGGACACCGGCGTCCAGGCGCATGCGGCGGCATCGTGGGGCGACGCCTCGTTATCGGTGACAAACGGCTCGCTCGGCAACCCGCTCGTGAGCGACGACAACGCCGGCAAGCAGGTTGCCGGACGCCTGGCCCTCCGTCCCACGGTGGGACTCGTCGTCGGCGTGTCGGCCACGCGCGCGCCGTATCTCACGCGGGCACTGGTGCGCACGATCGGTCGCGACGGCGACGGCCACCGCTTCACGCAAACGGCGTGGGGCACCGATGTGGAGTACTCCCGCGGCTACTATCTGCTCCGCGCCGAGGCGGTCGTCAGCCGGTGGCTGCTGCCGACGCTGGCACCGCGGCTGCGTGCCACGGCGCTGATGCTTGAAGGACGCTACAAGCTGCGCCCTGGGCTCTACGCCTCGGGCCGCGTCGATCGTCTGGGATTCAATCGGGTGGCGGGAGACACCCTCTCCGACGAATGGGACGCGCCGGTGACACGCGTCGAGGTGGCCACAGGCTACCTGCTCCGGCGCAATCTCGAATTCAAGGTCGCCGTCCAGCGCAACGTCCGCGACGGTGGTCGTGTCCCGCGGCTGACGATCGGCGCCGCACAACTGGGGTTCTGGTTTTGACACGCGCGCTCCTTGCGCTGGCCGCCCTGGCTTCCGTGATCGTCGCCACGAGCTCTCAGGGCGCCGGTGCCGCCAACGGCTCGATTCGCGGGCGGGTCGAGCTGCGGCGGCCGCTCGCCGGCATTGAACGGCGCCCAGGGGTCGCCGATCTTGGCGCACAGGCGGCGCGGGATCTCACGGATCGGTTGCGGTCAGTCGTCTATCTCGACACGGCCCCGCGCGGTGCCTTCGATCAGAACGAAGGCGGGCGCGCGATCATGGACCAGCGGAATGAAACGTTCGTGCCGCACGTGCTGGCGATCACCACCGGCACGACCGTGGAGTTCCCCAACAGTGACCGCATCTACCACAACGTCTTCTCGCTCTCGAAGCCGCGCACGTTCGACCTTGGCCGCTACGCCGTGGGGCGCTCGAAGTCGGTCCGTTTCGATCGGCCGGGTATCGTCCGCGTCTTCTGCGACATTCACTCGCACATGAGCGCGTTCATCCTGG
The DNA here is from genome assembly GCA_902826465.1 of uncultured Acidobacteriota bacterium. Taxonomy (GTDB): domain Bacteria; phylum Acidobacteriota; class Vicinamibacteria; order Vicinamibacterales; family CAVVIG01; genus CADEEX01. Next base: position 1,701 of record CADEEX010000294.1, on the reverse strand, counting down.
TGTTCAATCACCCGTTCTTCGACATGACGGATGGCGAGGGCCGCTATCGCATCGACAACGTCCCGCCCGGCACCTACAACGTCGTCGCCTGGAACGAAGGCGTCGCGTCCGAGCCGAGGGCGGTGACCGTGCCGGACGGGGCCACGACCGAGCTCGACTTCTCGCTGCGATGACGCTGTTCTCGTCGCTCCGCAGCCGCATCTTCCTGGCCATCGCGCTCCTCGCCGTGCTGTCGATCGGGGCGGCGATCTATCTGGTGAGCGTGCGGGTGACCCGCGAACTGGAGGCCTCGCTCCTCCGCCAGATTCGTTCCACGGGATCGCTGGTTGAACAGCTGCGCACGACGCGGGCACAGACGTTCACCACGATGGCGCGGCTCATCGCCGATGCACCGAAGCTCAAGGCCGCGGTCGACACCAACGACCCGCCGACCGTGCAGGACAACGCCAAGGACTATCAGCATCAGCTGAACTCGAGTCTGCTGCTGGTCACGAACACGACCGGCCAGGTGCTCGCCACGGTAGGCGTCTCTCCGCGAGCGGCGACGATCGTGGCCAATCAGCCGTCGATCCGCGCCGCCATGGCCGGACGCGAGAGCATGAGTCTGCTGCCGCAGCCGGACGGCATCATGCACCTCGCCTCGGTGCCGATCACAATCGGCGTGAACCGGCCTGACATTCTCGGCACGTTGAGCGTCGGGTTTCTGCTCGATGACGCCTTCGCGGCGCAACTGAAACAGATTACCGGCGACGACATTGCCTTCGGCATGGACGGACAGGTGCTGGCGAGCACGCTGCCGCGCGAACAACGCGAGGCGCTGGCCGGTGCCCTTCGCGGCACTGACATTCAGGACCTGACCCTCGGCGCCGACGAATATGCCGTGCTGCCGCTGCGGCTGGCGGCGGACACTGGCGACGACACCGGCGGCGGCCCGGTCGCGCTGGTGCTGCGCTCGCGCACCGAACAGCGACGCTTCCTGCAGGCCATTCACACCGAGCTGATGGTGACCGCCGTGGTCGCGGTGCTGCTGGCGACGCTGCTCAGTTTCGCTGTCGCCCGCACCATCACGCGGCCGCTCGCCGCAATCACCGGCATCATGCGCGACGTTGCCGCCACCGGCGACCTGACCCGCAAGATCGTCTTCCGCCAGCGCTGGGACGACGAAGACGCGCGGCTGCTGGCGACGACGTTCAACACGCTGACCGAATCGGTGGCACGCGCGCAGCGCGACATGTCGCAGCGCGAACGGCTGTCGTCGCTTGGGCGTCTGTCGACGGTGATTGCCCACGAAGTGCGGAACCCGCTGATGATTATCAAGGCGGCGCTGCACTCGCTGCGGCAGCCGGCCGTGACCCCTGACGCCATTCGCGAGATCGCGGCCGATATCGACGGCGAAGTCGTCCGCCTCAATCGCATCGTCAACGAGGTGCTCGATTTCGCACGCCCGATCCGCTTCGAATTGTCGGCGGCCAGCCTCAACGACGTGTGCCGGGAGTCGGCCGCGGCCGCGGAAGTTGGCCCGGGACCGCGCGTCGAGGTCCGCACCGATGCCTCGCTCCCTCCCGTCGTCACCGATCCGGAACGACTGCGCCTGGCGCTGGTGAACCTGATCGTCAATGCCCGGCATGCGACCGGGAACCGCGACACGACGGTCGTCGTGACCACCGAGCGACGCGGCGCTCACGTGGCGATCTCTGTCTC
>CADEEX010000293.1 GCA_902826465.1 uncultured Acidobacteriota bacterium | reverse complement strand
GGGATGCAGATGCTCCTGCCTCCCGCATTCATCATTGGCCTGGCGCGGAGCATCCCGCTTGTGGTCGAAGACGGGCATGTGGTCGACACGATTCTGCAATCGTGTGCGTCGTTCCTCGGCAGCACGTCACCGCTGGTGTCGGCGTTCCTGATGGTGCCGTTTCATGCGCTGCTGCACGTGGTGGTCCCAAGCGTCAGTGGGCAGGCGGTGCTCACGATGCCACTGCTCGTGCCGCTGGCCGATCTCCTCGGCCTCTCGCGCGAGGTGCCGGTGCTGGCTTTTCAAGTCGGCGCCGGGCTTACAGAGCTCTTCACGCCCACCAACGGCGCCCTGATGGCCGTGCTGCTCACGGCCGGCGTCCCGTACCAACGCTGGCTGCGCTTCGCCGCATCCGCCGCTATCGTGCCGCTGTTAGCCGGCCTCGCCGCTCTGGCGGTCGTCGCGCTGCGCAGCACATAGCCCGGACCCTCGAGCCCCGAACCCCGAACCCGTCCTCCCCCCGTCTCTCCGTGGTAGTGTTCGCCCATGGACAGACGACGATTTCTCGCGCTAGGCGCGACCGGAGCGCTCGGACTCATGCACGGTGGCTCGCGGCTCCGGGCCCAGCCGCAGGATGAGATTCCGTGGGGTGAGACCAGGCTGGGCCTGTCCGACGATTTTCGCGACGGTTCGCTCTACGTGCCGAAGAAGTACGAAGACGGCAAGCCGATGCCCGTGCTGATCATGTTGCACGGGCTGGGGGGCGCCGCCACCGGCGCGCGTTTCACCTTTCCGCTGGCGGAAGAACTGGGGGTGATCATCATCGCGCCGGAATCGCGCGAACTGACCTGGGGACAGTCCGTGCCTGGATTCGACGATGACGTGAAGTACATCGGGGCGGCCTATCGACACGTGACGCAGTTGCTGGATGTCGATCCGACGCGTGTCGGTCTTGGCGGCGTCTCAGACGGCGCGACCTATGCCCTCAGCATGGGCCTCGCGTACGGCGACGTCTTCAACCACCTGATGATCTTCGCGGCGGGTATTCCGTCGCCGCTGAGGAGACGAGGGAAGCCGAAGATCTTCGTGGGGCACGGCGTCGAAGACCATCAAATGCCCATCGACGACACGGCACGGAACTGGGTGCCGAAGTTGAAGGCGGAAGGCTACGATGTGACGTATCGCGAGCACGCGGGCGGGCATGGCGTCGGCCCGCTGGCACGCGAAGCAATGCAGTGGCTGGTTACGGGATGAACGTGAACTTCGCCTGGCCGACGACGGCGCTGGCCCAGCCGATGAGCGAACCGCCGTGCGGGCGGGCGCGCGCGCTGATGCGCACGTAATAATCGCGGTTCGGGTCGAGTTTCGCGGTGTCGACCAGCGGCAGGCGCGACAGCGTCGTCAGCCACTGCCTGGCGACAGCATCATCTTCCGTCACGATCGATTCCTGTACGCGACCATCAACCAGGCGCTGCAGTGTGTGCCGGCGCGTCAGGTTGTCGTACTGATCGCTGGTATTCACCGTGGCCGTGGCCACCGTCCGATCAACCCAGGTCGGGACGACCATGCGCAGTTCGATGTCGTAGGTGAACGTCGTGCGGAGTCCGCTTGAGATCGCCTGCCGAAGTTCGTCGCTGTAGGCGTCGGCCAGCTCAATCGTGACCACGACGGTGTCGTTGCTCGTGATGGGAACGATGCGCAGCGTTTCCGCAGCGCGCATCGCCGGCGCGGTGCTGGTCAGCGCCAGCAGCGCAGCAAGAGCGAGTGTCCGTCGTGTCATCCGCAAAACTCCGAGATCCTAGTACACCTAAAAACGAATAGCGAGCGCCATATTAGCTCGCCAGAAAGAAATCCGCTGTCCTAATCCGTCGTCGGTCGATCCCAGATCCGCTGTGCTGCCGCGGATGCTCTGAAACCGTCGGAGGTCCCAGCTGACCCCGAGCGATCGTGTCAGGTTTCCGCTGACCCCACCGCCCACATCAATCGCTACAAGCGGTTTCGAGAGCTCGAGCACGTTCGCAAACGTCGTCGTGCTCGGTCGAATCATGCCCGCCCCTCCGACAAAATAGGGCCGAAGCGTGTATTCGCTCATTCTTCGCGGCAAGGCGACGATGACGTTCCCCGTCAGCGTCGTCAGGCTGCTGTTGAGAATCCCTGACCGTGTTTCGAAGAAACCGGCCCGATACCCAAGGTCGCCCTCGAACCCGAAAATCTCGCCGATGTGCATCACCGCGATGCCCACCACCGCCTTCCGCTTGCCCAGCGCTCCGTTGAGGTCGAAGTTCAGGTTCGTGCTACCGCCGAACGTCAGGCCGACGAACGGTTTTACCTGCCACTCTGCCCTCGCCTCAGCCGCCAGACCCAACACCAGGGCCACCAGCAGGCCCAGCCTCATCGGCTTCAAGGATTCCTTATCTGATGAACAAGCTCAGGATCAGCCTGCCCACCGGCGACGCCGTCACGTCGCCAGCACCCAGGTTGTATGACTTCACGAGGCCGTTGCTGTTGGCAACGATGATGAACGTGAGGCTGCGCGTCGGCCAGGTGATGAACACTGACGAGCCGCCGTTGTCGCTCATCCCGAACTGCCAGTAGACGTTTTCGCCCAGGTAGTTCTGCGAGAACCAGCCCATGCCGTGTGGCAGCCGCTGCCCGGTCGTGGTGACCGGTGCGCGTTGCGCCATCGCGATGGTTTCAGGCTTGAGCAGGATGCCGCCTTTGAGCGACAGGTCGAACTTCTCGAGATCCTGAACCGTTGAAATGAGGCCGGTGGCCGGCGTCAGCGTCGTCGAGCCGAAGTGGCCGACGGTGGCCCGCTTCGAGGAGGAGTCGACGCTGTAGGGCACGGCGAGGCGGCCCAGGATGCGGTTGTATCGCTCGAACTCTGAGGTCAGCACCCCTTCGGCTGGTGGGACCAGGGTGGCGACATCCGCGCCAGGGACCGAATCGAACATACCCGACTGGTCCATGAAGTTGCCGAGCGTTTCTCGATAGGAGTCGCCTGAGCAGCTGCGAATGGCGGCGCCAAGCGGCTCGAGGCGATCGGGCCTGAACTGGTAGGTCGGATTCTCGATAGAGCCGGAGGTATGGGTGAGGATCTGCCGGATGGTCAGCGCGGCGTCCGGACTGCTCGGGCGGAAACGGCCGACCTGGTCGTCGAGCGACAGGCGTCCTTCTTCGACACACCGGAGAATCAATGAGGTCGAGAACAGCTCGGTCAGGCCATCGACGTGCATCGGCGTATCGATGCGCATGGCGATGTTCCGATCGACGTCGGCGTTGCCGAACACGCGTTCCCACTGGATGTCGCTCTTGCCGACCACGGCGGCGACCATGCCCGGAATGCCAGCCTGCAGGCGCAAAGCTTCGAGGAACTCGCCGAAACGCGTGTACACGAGGTCTTCCGCCCTGGGGGCCGCAGGGACGAGCAGGAGCGCGGCGGCGACGAGCGCGAGCAGAGAGCGGCGCATGGGCAACAGATAAGGGGGCGGAACCGCTTCGATGATAACGGATTATCGGTTCGAGGAGGGCGAAACTCTTGGGGCGGGGCGGACCGTGAAACCGCGTCTCCTGTGGCTCTTCACCCGCGACTCGGCGCTGCGTGAGCAGCTCGGCATCGCGTGAAAATGTCGCGTCAGGACCCGACGCAGTGACCGGTTGCGGCGCAGGCTCCCCAACCTGCGCAACAGCTCGAGTGGGGCTAGCGCAGCTGCGACAGCACCCGGGCGTTATTGGCGGCAACGGCCGTCATGAGGCCGTTCGAGACAATCATGGTGGCGATGGCGCCGACGCGGTTGTGGTTCTTCCACATCCGCTCAGCGGCCATGATTGACATCATGGTGACGCCCGCCTTGAGGCCGATGAAGGCGGCCGGATTCTTCGTGACGCCCTTCATGACCGGATTCGCTTCGACGCCGCCGTGCTTCAGCACCGTCAGGGTTGAGTAGGCGTCGTAGCCCTGAAGGAACGCGGCGGTACCGTAGAGCGCCGGCAGCATCAGCGGGCGGTGCTGCGAGGCCTGGAAGCGGCGGACGAATGCGGCGTTCTCGGTAACGGTTGACGCGTCGGTGGTGGCGGCGAGCGCCAGCGCGGCGGCGGTGATCGACGGTGCGCCTGTCGGCGCCGCATTCTGATCGTCGGCGAAGACAGCCGACGAGGTCATGAGCAGGCCGACGAGTGAAGCTGCGAGAATTCCGCGCATGTCTGACTCCAGAAAAGCTTGGGTGCGTCACTGCACCGGTTGCCTGCCTGTAGAGCCAGCGGTGTGCCGAGTTCCATGAAACGTGGAAAGCGCTGCCTCTCATGGAGTTAGGTGAGGCAGTCGAAGTTCTCAAGGTGTGCGGGTGTGCCAGAGGCGCACGCGAGGGTGTGCGTGCGCGCACTGGATTGCGCCGCGCACACACGTCAGGCGAGCGGAACAGAGGTGGCGCCAGCGCGCGCAGCCACGAGGAACCCGCGTGATATAAGACGAAATCCTGTGTCTTCCGCAGAAACACCGATCGATCCGCTGATCGGCCGCACGTTCGCGCAGTACGAGGTCGTTGCCAAACTTGGCGGCGGTGGCATGGGCGTCGTCTACAAGGCGCGCGACTCGAAACTGGGCCGGTTCGTGGCGCTGAAGTTCCTGCCGACCGAGTGGAGCCATGACGAGGCCGCCAAGCAGCGGTTCGTGCGGGAAGCACAGGCCGCGTCGGCCACCAACCATCGCAACATCTGCGTCATCCACAACATCGAAGAGAGCACCGACGGCCGCCTCTTCATTGTCATGGCCTACTACGAAGGCGAGACGCTGAAGCGCCGCCTCGAGTCGGGGCCATTGCCAATCGCCGACGCCATCGATGTGGGCATGGAGGTGGCGGAGGGGCTCGCGAAGGCGCACGCGCAGGGTGTGGTCCATCGCGACGTGAAACCCGGCAACCTGATCGTCACTGACGACGGGGTCAAGATTCTCGATTTTGGACTGGCGAAGTTTGCCGATGCGCTGCAGCTGACGGCACCGGGGTCGACGATCGGCACCTACGCTTACATGGCGCCAGAGCAGGTGCGTGGCGAGGACGCCACCGAGCGCAGCGATGTGTGGGCGCTCGGCGTCGTGATGTACGAAATGCTGACCGGCGCGCCGCCTTTCCATGGCACGTATCCGGAAGCGATGTTCCACGCCATCAAGTACGAGCCGCTGCCGTTGATGCGAACGGTGCGCCCGGAGGTGCCTGAGCCGCTCGAGCGGATTGTCGCGAAGGCGCTGGAGAAGGACACGGGTGCGCGTTATCAGTCGGCGCGCGAGATGGCGCGCGACCTGCGTCTGCTGGCGGGGCGGACCGTGCCGCTCGAATTGCGCACCGAGGCGTTACCAGCCGTCGGTGCGCATCCTCTGCGCGCGCAGGTGGTCGCGCAGCCGCGGCGAGGCCGGCGCCTGTTGTGGTTTGGCGCCTCGGCTGCGGTCGTGCTGCTGGCTGCGGCCGCAGCATTCATCTGGAGGTCGCGGCCGATGGCGCGCGTGCGCGTCGCGATTACCCCGGTGGCGAACCACACGGGTGTCACCACTCTCGACCGCTATCGGCTCGCGCTGACCGATGGCCTTATCGGCGAATTGTCGGAGTCGCCGAATATCCGCGTTGTCCCGTACATCCGGCTGCTCGAAATGGTCCGCCCGTTCACTGGTCCAGGAGCAGACATGTCGGGCAGCGAGGCCGTGCACGCTGTGGCCACTGCCAGTGGCGCGCCCTTCGTGGTGGTGCCGACGCTCACGTACCGCGATCGCGACGCCAGCTGGTTGATGCAGATCCAGATTCGCAATGCCGAGACCGGCACGACGGTGGCCAGCTACGAAACGCCCCCGGTCAACTCGGCATTGTCGGAGCAGACTGCGTTTCGACTGGTGACCGCAGCCGCCGCCGAGATTCAGACTCACTTCAAAGCGCAGAGGGGTGGCCGGTCGTACTCAGCGCGACCGGCCAGCAGCCGGTTCCGTGAGCCTGAGGCGGCCCGCCGTTTCG
>CADEEX010000292.1 GCA_902826465.1 uncultured Acidobacteriota bacterium | reverse complement strand
GGCCACCTGCTCCTTCGTCCGGCGGAGGATGAAGGGGCGAAGCCCGAGACCGAGCACGCGCAGCTGGTCGGCGTCCGGATTGGCGAGCGTGCGGGTGAAGCGCGATGCATTGGCCAGCAGGCCCGGGTTGAGGAACTCGAAGATGCTCCAGAGGTCGGCGAGGCGGTTCTCGACGGGCGTGCCGCTGAGGGCGAGGCGGTGCTCGGCGTTCAGCAGTCGCGCGGCCTTCGACGTGACGGTCGAGGCATTCTTGATCGTCTGCGCCTCGTCGAGAATCAGACAGTCGAAGGTATGCGTGGACAGGTGCGGCGCGTCCTTGCGCAGGGTTCCGTAGGTGGTGAGCACGAGGTCAGACGCCTCGATCAGCGCGTCTGCCTGTCGCCGATCGGCCGTCGAGTAGTCGAGCACGCGAAGGGCCGGCGTAAAGCGCGCCGCTTCCTCTCGCCAGTTGAAGATCACCGACCGCGGCACCACCACGAGCGAGGGCCGCGACTGGGTGCCCGTTGCGGCGCGTTCGCTCCGGCGCTGTTCCAGCATCGCCAGCACCATGACCGTCTTGCCGAGCCCCATGTCGTCGGCCAGGCACCCGCCGAAGCCGAGCGCCTGCAGATGCCGCATCCAGCCCAGGCCTTCGCGCTGGTAACCACGCAGGGTGCCCGTGAATCCTTCTGGCGCGTCGATGGGGGCGATCGCCTGCGAATCGCGCACGCGTAGGCGTGCACGTTCGAACGCTTCGTCTGCAGAGACGGCTGGTTGCTCGGCGAGCAGTGCGTCGAGGAGCGCGGCCTGGGCCGACGCGAAGCGCAAGCGACCGTCCTGCTTCTTGCCGAAGCCGAACACGCTGTACCGTCGCCGCCACTCGTCGGTCAGAATCCCGATCGAACCGTCCGTGAGCGGGATGGCATCGTCGCCCCGATCGATGGCGGTGAGGAGCGCCGGCAGGCCGACGTGTTGGTCGCCGAATGCCGCCTCTCCTTCAACGTCGAACCAATCGATACCTGAGGAGATCCGCAGGGCCATCTGTGCATCTGGCAGGCGGTAGGCGTGGTCCGCACGGTGCACTTCGAATCCCTGTTCGAGCAGCGTGGCGATGATGCGGCTGGCTGGCGCCGTTCCCGGAAACGTGTAGGGGCGGCCCGGCATGTACATCGACGGACGCACGCCGATCGACGCGAGCGACGCCCGTGCGGCGTCTTCCGCGTCTGCATCTCGAGCGATGACGCTTCCGGGGCGGCCGGACGGCACAAGACCGTCCCGGTCGACGTCAGCGCCGACGACGACCGTGCCGTAGCGGAACGCCAGTGTGCCCTCCGTCTGATGTGCGCCGGCCGTGGTCGTCAGGGTCAGTCGCGGCACGGCCGGAAGGCGCAGGATCTCGGTCCGTAGCTCGTCGGGCAGCGTGGCGTGTGCGGGTGGTGTCTGCAAGAGCGCCTCACGCAGCGCCGTGGCTTCGCCGACCGGCACCACGATCCGCGTCCGCCGCCGCAGTTCGCGAAGCCAGCGCGATTCGGGGCCGGCTTCATAACGCGCCAGCGTCCGCCATGTGAGCACGACCCCGCCGTCGGTGAGGAGCACCACGTCGCTCAGCGGCAGTACCGCCTCGTCTCGACGAAGTTCGCCCTCGACGACGAAGCGCTCGGTCGTGTCGTCGCGGGTCACGCGCAGATGGCCCTGCCACGGTGCGCCGGCGTCCCAGACGATCGGCGACAGCACGGTGTTCTGCAGGCGTTCGCCGACCATCTGCGTCTGGGCCAGCATGCAGCGGTTGGTGGCGCAGATATCTGGCAGCAGGTCGAGCGCGAGCCACCCGGTGAGCCGCCGTGTGTGCGCGATCTCGTGCGCGTCGCTGGCCCAGTGATGCTGCAACGCCAGGCGGGCGCCGACGAGGCGCTCGAGAATCGCGCGGTCGTGCTCTGCGTACAAGGAGAACTGATCGGGGATGAGCCGCGGCACCTTCGCCACACTCCAGTCGCCGTTCTTCTTGCGGTCCTGCGTCATCACGTGGAGGACGATGGCGCGATCCTGTTGCGAGGCGGCGAGATCGATGACGTAGATCAGGCGTCCCGTCGGCGGCGGGGCCAGCCTCGCGAACGGGATCGCGGCCACGCGTTGCTCGGTGCCGATGGCGTCGAGCGCCTGTCGCCAATCTGGCGCCTTCCTGGGCGTGGGCGGGCGGCCCCAGACGGCCTGTGGACTGCGCAACTGCCGGGTGAGCGCCGACCTGCCGCCCAGCGTCCTGTGAGGCGCATCGTCGGCCTCGGCGATCGCGAACTCCGGGATCATCGGTTCGAAAGACACGGCGTGTGCCGGAGTGTCTGGCGGAAGGGTTTCGAGGCCCTGGGCGTCGCAGGCGAGGGCGGTCGCCCAGATGTGCTTGCACAGGTCGAAGCGGTCGCAGAAGTACACGCAGGTGCAGGAGCCTTTGACGATCGGCCCTTCGAACTCGAGTGACACCACATACAGGCCAGTGCCGCGAACGGAGGCCACGATGCCTCGGTCGGTGCGCGAGATTCTGGTGACAGCGCCCCTGTTGTAGTAGTCGGCGCCGCGGGCGCGAGCGTTCTGGCTGACGGCCGGTGACAGCGCACCGGTGAGGGACGAGGGCATGGGGAATCGGCCATTCTCGCATGCGGAGGGCCTGATTCCTCCTGACAGCCTCACCCGGTTCCGTTCTGGGCGTGATGCGGTCCAAATTGGCCCTGAACCGTTCCGTGGTTCTGCTGAAGCGGTCTGTTTGCCGCCGCGCCAGCTCTCTTCGTCAGCGAGGAGAGTCCGCCCCCAACGCGACGCTCAAGGCCAGTTCGAACCCCGGGAGCAGCGGCGTCGTGATCATTTCGTTCGTGCCAGGCCCGACCGTGACAGGCGGTCCATACACCGCACCGTCGCGCCGGAACACGGTCACCGTGCCGGCATCGGCGTCGACGAACCAGTACTCGTCTACGCCGAACCGCTCGTACAGCCGGAGTTTCACCGTGAGGTCGCGCTTACGGGTCGATGGGGACGCCACCTCCACGACCAGGCTCGGCGCACCCTTGATCCAGGACGATGGTTCGAGCGTCTTCGCCCGTTCGTGCGACACGTACGTGATATCCGGTTCCACGACGTCGTGATTCGAGAAGATGACATCCACGGGCGACCCGTACACCTCACCGAGTGGGTGCGCCTGCAGATAGACCCAGATGGAAGCCGAAATGGCCAGCACCACCCGCTGGTGCCGCAACACGGGCGATGGCGTCACGATGTGCGCTCCGTCGATCAGCTCGTGCCGGTGCCCGTCGTCAGGGAACCGCACGAAGTCGTCCCACGTGAGCTTCACGCCAGCCGTCTTGACGTCGTGCATCTCCGGCATGCCGCTCATTCTAGCGTCGTCTAACGCAAGCGGCGCGCCGCTCCAATCGAGGGCTTCTTCACGCGAATCCGGGGCCGGCTAAGCACGCAGCGCAGAATCTGCGCACTGGTCCTACGGCGGGCGTGGCAAAACCTGCCACATGGCTCGCGCCACTTGGGCTGAGCGGGCTCGATCCTTCGACGAAGAGTTCGAGGGTTCGCTGGAGCGGATGATCGACGATGTGCCGGTGCGGGTGTTGTCCCTGGAGCGTGTGATTCTCAGCAAGCGCACCACGAACTGGCCGAAGGATCGCCCTGCGTTGCCGGCGCTCGAGCCTCTCCCCGGTGTCGACAATCCGACGCGTTGTCCGCCACACCGACGCACTTTCCGCTGCTTCGCCACGCAATCCCACGCCATTGCACACGGTGCGCGGTCCGGCACTTCAGGCACCCGGCTTGCTCTCCAGCGCGGCAGCACTGTGCCAATCATTCTTTCTCATCGCGGGAACATCGTGGGTCCCTGTCCGTCGGCGGAGAACCGCCTGCCGACCATCGACGCCGCACTCAGGTGGCACTGGGGACTCGAAACCGACATTCGACGGGACCCTTCCGGCCGCTTCTACATTTCGCACGACGCGCGTTCCTCTGCGGCCGGGTTTCTCGCCGAAGACTTCTGCGCGCTCTTCCGCGCATTCCCGCACGCGACCATCGCCCTGAACGTCAAGGAACTGGGCGACGAGGCGGCGTTGCTCCGCTTCCTCGAGGAGCAGGACGTGCTCGAGCAGGTGTTCCTGTTCGACATGGAACTGCTCGAGTCGGAACCGGGCCGCACTGCCCGCCGCTTCCGCGACCTGAGCGACACAGTGCGGATTGCCGCCCGCGTCAGCGATCGCGGGGAGTCGATCGACCGCGCGCTGTCGATCGAGCAAGCGTCAGTGATCTGGCTCGACGAGTTCGATGGCGCTCATTTCACGGCTGCCGATGTGCGACAGCTGAAGGCCGCCGGCCATCAGGTGCATGCCGTCTCTCCCGATCTGCACCGGGCGTCCTATGCGCGCGCCAGAGCGCGATGGATGGACTTCATCGACTGGGGTGTCGACGGCATCTGCACCGATCATCCAGCAGCGCTCGATCGTCTGCTGCGAACCCTCTCAGTAAAGCAGGCGGCGTGATTCAACGACATCTGAACGAGATGGTCGGCGGCTGGATGGTGGGCGATTTCGAGCCCACCTGTATCCCCTCAACCGCGTGCGAAGTGGCCTGCAAACACTACCCGGAGGGTGCCGTCGAAGCGGCACACGTGCATCGCGTGGCGACCGAGCTGACGCTGATTGCGACCGGCCGCGTGACGATGAATGGTCGGCTGTTCTCGGCCGGCGACATCATCATTCTCGAACCTGGCGAAGCGACCGACTTCAGAACCCTCGAGCCGACAACCACTGTCGTGGTGAAGATGCCGAGTGTGAAGGGCGACAAGTATCCGGTGGAGGCGTGAGGCCGTCATGACACAGATCTCCTGCGTGCTATTCGATCTCGACGGAGTGCTGGTGGATGCCACCGAGTGGCACTACGAGGCGCTGAACCGTGCGCTGCGGCTGTTCGGCTTTGACATCACCCGCTACGAGCACCTGTCCGGCTACAACGGACTGCCGACGCGCAAGAAGCTCGAGATGCTGAGCGTCGAGAAGGGACTGCCCGCGGCGCTGCACACCATGCTGAACCGGCTGAAGCAGGTCTACACCCGGGACGAAGTGCTGACGCGGTGCCGCCCGGTCTTCGAGAAGGAATACATGGCAAGCCGTCTGAAGGCGGAAGGATACCGGCTGGCGGTCTGTTCCAACTCCATTCGCGAAAGCCTGCAGATGATGGTGCATCAGTCAGGCCTCGACGACTATTTCGATTTTCTGATCAGCAACGAGGACGTCAAGAAGCCGAAGCCGGATCCGGAGATCTACAACACGGCGATCGCGCGGATGGGAGTGTCGCCTTCTGAAGTGCTGATCGTGGAAGACGCGCCGCATGGGATCGAAGCGGCACGGCGATCAGGCGCGCACCTGTGCCAGGTGTCGGGGTTTCCTGACGTCGAGTATTTCCGCGTCCGTGCCGCGATCGACCGCGCCAACCGTCAGCTGGCGCTGACCGACAAGGTGGCGGCATGATTCAGATCGTCGTGCCGATGGGCGGTGAAGGCCGCCAGTTTGCGGAGCGTGGCTATACGTTTCCGAAGCCGCTGGTCGAGATTGCCGGCCGGCCGCTGATTGAACTCGTCGTCAAGAACCTGACGCCGTCATGCCCGCATCAGTTCGTGTTCGTGTGCCGGCAGGAACACGTGCAGAACTTCGCGCTTGGCGACGTGCTCCAGCTCATCGCTCCGGGCTGCCGCATCGTGACGATGGGGAAGCCGACCGCAGGCGCCCTGTGCAGCGTGCTGCTCGGCATGGAGTATCTGCAGCACGACGACGAACTGCTGGTCGCGAATGCCGACCAGTGGATCGACGCCTCGATCGATGGATTCCTCAGCGCCGCGAGGACCAGCGGTTGGGACGGCGCCATCATGACCTTCCCGAACACGCATCCGCGCTGGTCGTACGCCAGGACCGAGAACGACCTGGTGGTTGCCGTCGCGGAGAAACAGCCGATCAGCCGCAAT
>CADEEX010000291.1 GCA_902826465.1 uncultured Acidobacteriota bacterium | reverse complement strand
GTGACGTCCCGGCTCGCGACCCGGTTCGGCGCCGCGAAGCCGGCGGCGGGACGGGACACAGGTCCACAGGTCCACGGGTCCACAGGTCCACGGGTCCACGGGTGCGCGGGTGCGCCAAACGCGACCGTCGCGGTGGCGGGTTCGGGGCGACGACACCGTGAGAGCGAGCCGACACCTGGAACCGGACGTCGCTCGGCACGACCTCTCGCGACGACTTCCATGACCGCGATCCGTGCGCGTGGCCAAGGCCGTGTCGGTGGCGACGGGTGCGACCGGCATCGAGCCACCCGCTAGTCGTCCGCGTCATCGTCAGTGCACGAGTGCCGAGTGACGTCCCGGCTCGCGACCCGGTTCGGCGCCGCGAAGCCGGCGGCGGGACGGGACACAGGTCCACAGGTCCACGGGTCCACAGGTCCACGGGTCCACGGGTGCGCGGGTGCGCCAAACGCGACCGTCGCGGTGGCGGGTTCGGGGCGACGACACCGTGAGAGCGAGCCGACACCTGGAACCGGACGTCGCTCGGCACGACCTCTCGCGACGACTTCCATGACCGCGATCCGTGCGCGTGGCCAAGGCCGTGTCGGTGGCGACGGGTGCGACCGGCATCGAGCCACCCGCTAGTCGTCCGCGTCATCGTCAGTGCACGAGTGCCGAGTGACGTCCCGGCTCGCGACCCGGTCGGCGCCGCGAAGCCGGCGACGGGACGGGACACAGGTCCACAGGTCCACAGGTCCGCGGGTCCACAGGTGCACGGGTGCGCCAAACGCGACCGTCGCGGTGCCGGGTTCGGGGCGACGACACCGTGAGAGCGAGCCGACACATCGAACCGGACGTCGCTCCGCACGACCTCTCGCGACGACTTCCATGACCGCGATCCGTGCGCGTGGCCAAGGCCGTGTCGGTGGCGACGGGTGCGACCGGCATCGAGCCACCCGCTAGTCGTCCGCGTCATCGTCAGTGCACGAGTGCCGAGTGACGTCCCGGCTCGCGACCCGGTTCGGCGCCGCGAAGCCGGCGGCGGGACGGGGCCACAGGTCCACAGGTCCACGGGTCCACGGGTCCACAGGTGCACGGGTGCACGGGTTCGCAGGTCGAGGGTGCACGGATGCGCGGATAGGCGTGGCGATAGCCCAACTGCGTCATCCAGCGCAGGCACGACGGCGCCGATGAGTCCGTTCGAGCAGGGCGCGAACGCCGCATCGGTGCGGCCCGCTCTGCCGCGACGGAATCATGACCATGACGACGAATCTGCGCCGCGCTCGGAATCTGCAAATCTGGCTGCTCACCGCCATCATCGTGGTGGGAGGCGCCGCGACCGCCGTGCTCATGCGCACGGTCGAAGGCGGCTACAACGAACTGCTCACACGCAGCTTGTCGGGCACGCAGGACCAGGCGCGCGTGGTGCAAGTGTCCTTCAAGAACCAGATTCAGACCTGGAAGAACATCCTGCTGCGCGGCAGCAACCCCGCCCAACTGACCCAGTACCGCGATCAGTTTGCGCAGGAAGAGAAGGCGACGCGCGACCGCGCGGCCCAGTTGCGGACCAGCCTCGACGGCAACACCGACGTACAACGCAAGATCGAGAGCTTCATCGAGGCGCACACGGCGCTGTCGCAGAAATATGCGGAGGCGCTGCGCGCCTTCGACGCGTCAAATGGGCTCGACTACAAAGCCGCCGACGACGCCGTCAAGGGACTGGATCGCGCCCCCACAGAGACGCTCGACACCATTGTCAGCAGCCTGGCCGCCGAACTCGAGCAGGGCCGTACGGATCTCGCCGTGTTCGTCCACAGAGCGCAGTTGATGGGCGCCGTCGGAATCGTGCTGCTCGTCGGCGCGATGGGGGCTTATCTGGTGTGGACGATGTCGTCGGTGACAGGACGGATCTCGGAGCTGACACGCGGGTTGAGCGACGGCGTGGCGCAGGTGACGAGCGCCGCCAGCCAGGTAGCGACCTCGGCGCAGACGCTGTCGCAGGGCGCCACCGAGCAGGCGGCGTCACTCGAAGAGACCTCGGCGTCGATGGAAGAAATGGCGTCGATGACCAAAAAGAACGCCGACAACTCGCGCAGCGCCGCGCAACTGATGCAGGAAGTGGAGCAGCGCGTGGTGGAGTCGAACGAGGCACTCGCCGCGATGGTGGTCTCGATGGCGACGATTCAGGATTCGAGCGACAAGGTTGCCAAGATCATCAAGACCATCGACGAGATCGCGTTTCAGACCAACATCCTCGCGCTCAACGCCGCCGTGGAAGCGGCTCGGGCCGGCGATGTCGGCATGGGCTTCGCGGTCGTCGCCGACGAAGTCAGGAACCTCGCGCAGCGATCGGCGCAGGCCGCCCGCGACACCGCGGTGCTGATTGAGGCGTCCATTGCCAACTCGCGATCCGGTGCCGACCGCGTGCAGAACGTCGAACAGAAGATCGCCTCGATTGTCGACAGCGTGTCGCGCGTGAAGGGCATCGTCGACGAGGTCAGCGAATCGAGCGGGCAGCAGGCGCACGGCATCACGCAGGTGTCGCAGGCCATCATGCAGATGGAACAGGTGACCCAGTCGACCGCGGCCACCGCCGAAGAGAGCGCCGCCGCCAGCGAAGAGCTGAGCGCGCAGGCCGAGATGTCGCGCGAACTCGTGGAGCACCTGCGCCGCCTCGCCGGCGTCGTCGACCCCACAGGGCACGCCGAACGGGCACCGCGCCGCCAGGGACACACCGTCAGCTTCCCGTCGCGACGAGGCGTGGCACAGGCACTGCCACTCACCGATGACGAAGCCACACCGCTCAGAACCGGCACCTACGGCACCTTCTGATTACGGCACTTTCTGATTACAACACCACTGTCTACAGGCCATCACGCTCATGCTTGCCCACGTCCGACCATCACGATTCACCGTTTTCCTTCTGGCGCTGGCGCTGCTGTGCGTGCCGGCCGCCGCACAGGCGCAGACTTCTGGCGACGCCGTGCTCGAACTGCTGCGCGTGCTGCGCGACCACAACATGCTCACCGCTGACGAATACGACGCCCTGCGCGGGCGCGTGGCGGCGACGAGCACGAGCACGCCGACGCCGGCGCCGTCCGTCGACGACACCGTCAAGAGAGCGCTCACGGGCAAGTGGTACGAGCGCATCGGGGTGAAAGGCTACGCCCAGCTGCGCATGACGAACACGTTCGCGGGCGACGGTGTGGCGGTGGAAGTGCCGTCAGACCGATCGGTCAACGACAACGAGACGTTGATGCTTCGGCGCGGCCGGCTGGTCCTGGCCGGCGACATCACCGATCATCTGGCGCTGTATGCGCAGACCGATTTCAACGCCTCGAGCAATGGTGGCGACTCGTCGCTCCAGATGCGCGACCTCTACGCGGACATCGCGCTCGACAAGGCCAGGACGTTTCGGGTCAGGGTCGGACAGTCGAAGGTCCCGTATGGCTTCATCAACATGCAATCGAGCCAGAACCGCGCCGCGCTCGAGCGTCCCGACGCCATCAATTCCGCGGTGGAAGGCGAACGCGACCTGTCGGCCTATCTGATGTGGGCGCCGGCCCGGACGCGGACGCTGTTCAAGGAACTGGTCACTCGCGGTCTCAAGGGATCGGGCGACTATGGCGTCATTGCCGTCGGCGCACTGAGCGGCCAGGGGATGAACCGGCCCGATCAGAACGGCTCCTTGCACTGGCTCGGTCGCGCCAGCTATCCGTTCGCTCTGCACAACAGGCAGATCGTGGAACTGGCCATCAACGGCTACACGGGTAAATTTGTCACCACCACACAGTCCGTGACCATCGATGGCACGACGATCACGCCGTCCCGGCCCGCCGACGGGCAAGCGGACGACCGCGTCGGCGTCACCGCCGTCCTCTACCCGCAACCGTTCGGTATTGAGGCCGAGTGGAACGTCGGGCGCGGTCCCGAACTCGCGTCGGACTTCCGGCGTATTGAGACCGCCCGGCTGAACGGCGGTTATGTGCAGCTGTCCTACCGAACCGCCGGGCATCTTGGCACCTGGTTTCCGTTCACACGGTGGCAGTATTTCGATGGTGCCAGGAAGTTCGCGAAGAACGCGCCTCGATCGCGCGTCAACGAGGTGGACTTCGGCCTCGAATTCGCGAAATGGTCCGAAGTCGAGGTGACCGGCATGTTCACCCACACATTCGAGCGTGTGCGCACCAGCGCCGCGCCCTACCTGACGACCCGGCAGGCCAACCGGCTGGCCGTGCAGGTGCAGTGGAACTACTAAACGGCTAGCTTTCCTGGTTCACGCAGCTCGACTGTGATCGAGAATAGCGCGTGGTCCGACGGGTCGCCACCCTCGTCCTCTCGGCGCTGCTCGCAGCCGCCAGTGCGCGTGCCCAGGAGCCGCTGCGCTTTGTTGGCGACCGCGATTACCCACCCCTCAGCTACCTCGAAAACGGCGAGCCGCGCGGATTCGACGTCGACATCCTGCGTGAGATCGGCCGCATCATCGGGCGAGACATCCGCATCGACCTGATGGAATGGGCCGAAGCGCAACGCCTGGTCCAGTCCGGCGACGCCACCGGTCTCACCGACCTCGCCATTTCCGACGAGCGGCGGGCGCTCTACGATTTCGCTGACACGACGGTGACGCACGATTTCGGCTTGTTCGTCCGAGACGGCGACACCACCACGGGCACACTGACCGGACTACGCGGCAAAGCGGTGGGGGTCACCGCCGGAGGATTTCCGCGCGAGTTCTTTGCCAGCCGCCCCGACGTGCGGCTGGTGCTCGTCGACAACTACGATGCCGGCTTCGATCGCCTGCTCGAGGGCACCATCGACGCGATGGCCGCCGACGTCTGGGCAGGCGCGTCCACCGTCGAAGCGCGCGGGCTGAAGGGCGTCGTCCTCGGCGGAGAACCGTTCGCCTCGCTTCCTGCCGCCATTGCGATCCGTAAGGGACACGCCGCGCTCCTGCAGCAGATCAACGCCGCGATCCGGCAACTGGACGCGGATGGCACGCTCGCCAGCGCCCGTCGCCGCTGGGCGCCGCATCAGCTCGTGTTCCTCAGCCGGGAGCGGATCCAGACCCTCGTCGTATCCGGCCTCGGCATTGCGCTCGCGCTGCTCCTCGCCGGCACCACCGCGTGGGCCCTCACCCTGCGTCGCCAGATCGCGGTACGCCGGGCCGTGGAAGGCGAACTGCGCGAGAGCGGTCAACGGCTCGCGCTCGCGCTCGGCGCCGCCAACATGGGCACGTGGCGCGTGTCGTTCTCGACGCAGCAGGACACCCGCGACGCCGTCCTCAATCGCATGCTCGGCCTCGAGGCGATCGACTCAACGGTCGATGCGGACGACATCTTCGAACGCGTCCATCCCGACGATCGACAGGCGATGCGCGAGGAATTCGCCGGCGCGATCCGCGAGCGGCGCGGCTATCTGAGCGAGTTCCGGATCATTCGTCCGGACGGCGAGATTCGCTGGCTCCGCGGTCGGGGCAAGGCGGTCTATCTCGAATCCGGCGCCCCCGACTACGCCACCGGCGTGGCAGTCGACATCAGCGACGAAGTGGCCGCAGAAGAAGCGCGCCGACGGTTCGGCGTGCACCTCCGCCAGGCCGCTGAAGTGAACAAGCTGCTGCTCGCCGAAATGGATCTCGAGGGGCTCTCGCCGGCCGTGGTCGAGGCCGCACACAAGATCCTGGCCATCGACTACGCCGTCCTGCTCGTCACGGAACCCGGCAACGCCGGGCCACGCCTCGCCGCACAGCGCGGTCTGGCCGGTGCCGGTCAGGCGCCCTCTGCGGGCCAGGCGATTGCGGCGTCGACGCTCGCCGCCGACGAGATGCAGTTGCTCGGACCGGCAGAGCTCGAACGCTGTGGCGCCACGGTCGCACCGCTCGTCGAGGCGGGACTTCGTTCGCTCTGCAGTTTGCCCCTCGTGACGTCACGCGAAACGGTCGGCGTGCTCATCATTGGCAGTACGCGTGTCGACGCCTTCACGACCGACGACCTGCCGTTGATGCAGCAGC
>CADEEX010000290.1 GCA_902826465.1 uncultured Acidobacteriota bacterium | reverse complement strand
CCATGTCAACGTGCGCATCGAGCGCCGGTGGAGCTTCGATCAGGTGCGCCGCGCGGCGCTCGCCTTTGCGCGTGAGGTCGAACGACGCGCCCCGTCGATCGCCACCAGCAAATGGTGGAAGGAGGAACGACACGGCGTATTCCTCGACTACAACCAGAATGCCAAGGATCGCACCGTGGCCGGGGCCTACTCGGTCCGCCCGAAGCCCGATGCGCGAGTGTCCGCACCGCTCCAATGGGACGAGATTCCTGCATGCGCGCCCGAAGACTTTACGCTGGCGACGATGCCAGCGAGGTTTGCGGCGCTGGGCGATCGACACGCCGACATGGACTCGCACGCGTCCACGCTCGATGCCCTGCTCGAGCTGTCGGCGCGTCAAGAGACCGAAGGGCACGGTGACGCCCCCTGGCCGCCGCACTATCGCAAGCAGTCAGGTGAAGCACCCCGCGTCGCCCCCTCGCGGCGGCGCAGCACGACATCGAGCAGAAGCAGCGCTGAACAGCCGCTGGCGGACACCAGCAGTCAGAAGCCGAAGCGACGTGCGTCGCTCCATCCCCTGATTGAGGTTGGACGCTCACCGGACAAAAGCGCGACGCTGGCCGGGTTCGAGCGTTGGAAGGTACGACACGCGGAAGCGGCGGCGCATCTCGAACCGGCGGACGTGCTCATCGACTCGATGCGGGGGCGCCATCGCACCTGGACCCGGGTGCGCATCAACCTGCAGCACGTGCCCGAGCCGCTGCGGCCTCCGCAGGAACCACTCGACCCAGACGAAAACCTCGCCGACGAGTGGGGCGGTACCGCTAACGTTGCCCAGTGGCGCCGAAGACCTTCTCGAGCTCGTACGGAGTCGTAACCTCGAGCTGCGCATAGGTGCAATCCGACGGCGGCTTGTCGGCACGCCACCGCTGAAAGACCGCCGCATGCCGGAATCGATCGCCCTGCATGTGGTCGTACTTCACCTCGCACACGCGTTCGATGCGCAGTGGCTGCCACGACAGATCCTTGCCTGCACTCCACCGGCTCTGCGCTCCAGGCATCCGCGTCATCTCTTCGCTGAGCGACGCCCACTCTCGCCACGGATGCTCGTCGAGCGCCCGCTCTCGTAGCGGCGCGAACTCCGCAACGAGCGCTCGCCGCACGGCCATGGTGAACGCCGACGTCACGCCGACGTGCTGCAGTACACCGGCGGTGTCGAACAGTCCAAGCAGCAAGGAACCGACCAGGGTGCCGGGACCGTTCTTGTGCCAGCGAAACCCCGCGACGACGCAATCGGCGGTACGCGCGTGCTTGATCTTGAACATCGCGCGCTTCCCAGGAGCGTAGACACCGCCTTCGGGTTTGGCGATCACGCCGTCGAGCCCGGCTCCTTCAAAACGTGCCAGCCATTCGGCCGCCAGCTGCACGTCACGCGTCATCGGGGTGAGATACAGCGGTGGCACGGCGCGCTGCAGGAGCTGTTCGAGCTCACGTCGTCGCTCGTGTTGCGGGCTGTCCCGCACGTCGCGGCCATCGACCGCCAGCAGGTCAAAGGCGACAAACTGGGCCGGCGTCGCCCTTGCCAGCGTCGCCACGCGAGAGGCCGCCGGATGCAGCCGCATCTGCAGCGCGTCGAAGTCGAGCCCGCCTGGTGTGGCAATCACGATCTCACCGTCGACGACGCAGCCCTCTGGAAGCGCCGTGGCCAGGGCATCGTGCAACTCGGGAAAATAGCGATCGAGAGGACGCTGGTCGCGGCTCTGTATGAACACATCGCCGCCGCCTCTGAAGACAAGCGCGCGAAAACCGTCCCACTTCGGCTCGTAGAGAAACTCGCCGGCGACAGGCAGCGCCTCTGCCAACTTCGCCAGCATGGGCGCAATCGGCGGGGCGAGTGGAAAACCGCTCACCACCGGCGGCTACTCTTTCGGGCAGTCTCCAGGCGTAATCCTGACGCTTCGCACTTTGAACTCGATGAGGGGACGCTGCGCATTCGCCGTCGGACCGCTGTTCGCCGCAATGGCCGCCTTGTTGGCGTCAATCGCGCCAGCCTGCGCCGCCACGTTCGCCGACGGATAGAGGCCGCCGACGATCACCAGTCGCTTCGACGGCGCGCCAAGCACCTCGACATGCTTCCCGACATACTCACGAACATCGGTGCCCGTCAGCTTGTACTGCTGCCCCTGGTCGCGATCCTCAAGCGTGAACGAGCGCTTCGATGTCGACGTCACGCATCCGCTCAGCGTCCGCATCTCTGAGCCCTTTGCGTTCTGAGCCGCCGAGGCCGGCGAGGAGGGTGCCACCGTACAAAGCGTCGCGGCGAACAGTGCGGTAGCGAACAGTCGATTCATGGGGAAGGCCTCACTCGAAACCCAACGTCGTTGCCAGACTCATCGTACACACTTCGGGCGCGCGCCACGGACAAAACGCGCCTCAGGTAAGCTGGCACACGGAGCCTCCGGTTGAACGTTCACCTGATCGACGGGACCTACGAGCTATTCCGTCACTTCTACGCCGTGCCGTCCGCGCGAGATGCCGACGGCCGTGAGGTGGGTGCCGTACGGGGAGTCCTGCGGTCGGTGCTCGGCATGATCACCGACGGCGCCACCCACGTCGGCGTCGCCACCGATCACGTCATCGAGTCGTTCCGCAACGACCTGTGGCCCGGTTACAAGACAGGCGCCGGCATCGATCCTGCGCTCTGGTCGCAGTTCGGGCTGCTCGAAGACACGCTGACCGCCCTGGGCGTCAGGGTCTGGCCCATGGTCGAATTCGAGGCTGACGATGCCCTCGCATCGGCGGCACTGTTGGCCGATCGCTCAACGGACGTCGAGCGGGTGTTCATCTGCACACCCGACAAGGATCTGGCGCAGTGCGTGCGCGGGAAGCGGGTCGTCCAATTGATACGACGGACGCGCGAAGTACGCGATGAGGCCGCCGTCGTCGCCAGATTTGGCGTCAGTCCGGAATCGATCCCTGACTATCTCGCACTCGTCGGCGACACATCCGACGGCTATCCCGGGTTGCCAGGATGGGGCGAAAAATCGGCCGCGGCGGTGCTGGCCCGCTATCGCCACATCGAACAGATTCCCGACGACTGGCATACGTGGGGGGTGAACGCGTCTGGCGCCGGACGGTTGTCCAGAACATTGAAAGATCAGCGCGAACAGGCGCTGCTGTTTCGCACGCTGGCCACCCTCCGCCGCGACGTCCCGGTACTGGCGTCCATCGATGACTTGCGCTGGACCGGTCCAACGGAGAGATTCGCCGAGGTCGCCGCACGGCTGGACGCCGCGGTGTCCGACGAGAAGCGGCCAGTCAGAGGTTAAGGAGGCGGGCGTGAGCGTCTGGGGTATCGACGTCGCGAAACGCCTGATCATCGTCCACGCTGACATCGCCATCCGCAGAGACGTGCGCGCGCACGATCGGCTTGGCCCCGTGCGCGGGATCGGCAGTCCGCAGCGCGCCAAACAGTTGGCGCGCGATGAGCACGGGATGGCCGTGTTCCTCCCCGCGAACCGGCCTGACGATGGACGGAGACAGGCGATGAAAGCGCTCGACGACCGCACGGACGGTCGCAACCGATACCAACGGCACGTCGACGAGCGTCATCAACATCGCCGCAACACCCGGTCGGTCGATCGCATCGAGACCCGTCAGCACCGACGAAAACTGGCCGGCTCGGTAGTGCGGATTCACCACGAGGCGGGCCTGCACGTTGTCGACGGTCATTCGCTCGATCACCGCGTCGGCGTCATGGCCGAGGATGACGACCACGTCGTCGACGCCAGCATCCAGAAACGTGTCGACGATGGCACGGACGAATGTCCGTCCGTCGGGTACGCGGAGCAACGCTTTCGGCTGACCTCCCATGCGAGTCGACAGGCCTGCGGCGAGCACAACGGCCGGAATCATGAGGCGAATTGTATCGAGGGTCGAGTGGACGCCGCAGGTGCGACCGGGCACCTTCGCTTGACTTCCGTCAGAAGACGCGCCTAGACTTGCGCGATTTTCAAGCTCAACAGAGAGCTTGAACCGAGACAGCCGGCGCTGCGTCTCGTCGGGTTCCCGTAGTCCCAATATCCGCTGCCGGCTGAAACCCCTTGGGATGTCCCCGAGGGGGCGTCAACGGAGGGCTTCGGGTATGCCGACCGGGACAATCGCCAGACTCCTTATCGACAAAGGTTTTGGCTTCATCCGCGACGAAGGCGGCACGGAGCATTTCTTTCATCGCAGTTCGGTGCGTGGCTCCGTGTTCGAACTGCTTCGTGAAGGGCAGCGCGTCGAGTTCACGCCGGAGGACTCCGGCAAGGGACCGCGTGCGGGCGATGTTCGCCTGACGGAAGGCTAGCGTTCGAGACCGGCCCGGCGCGTCAGCCCGGGCCGGCCAGACGTCATTTCGCCAATCCCAGAGCCGACAGCGCCGCATTCAGCTGGCTCAGGTCGTTCAGCACAACGTCGGCCCCGCTCGCCATCAGTTCCTCCGCGCTGTAATCGCCCGTCGCTACGCCCAGCGATCGCGCACCACCGGTCACGGCGACGGCGACATCGAGCGGCGTGTCGCCGATAATCAGCACCTCCGCGGGATCTACTGTCGGACCACCGCTCTCGCGGACACGCCGCATCGCCACATCGAGGAGCAGATTGCGGTTGTGGGAGACATCGCCAAACGCGCCGCCACCGAAAAACTGCCAGAGATCGAAGTGTGCGAGCTTGATGCGCGCGCCCTCCTCGAAATTGCCGGTCAGCAGCGCCACGTGGACATCACTCCGGGCCGCTAGCGCTTCGAGCAACGGGCGGACACCAGGGAGCACGCCCTTGCGCGGACCGGGCGCGTGAATTTCGGTCCGGAGGTGGGAGACGTACTTCTCGCGAAATCGTTCAAGGAGTTCCGTCGAGTAGTCGAATCGCTGCGCCTCGCACATCTGCGACACGATCCAGGCATCGGTACGTCCGGCCATTGAGATCGAGCCGACGGCGTCGGCCATGCTGAACAGGTCGCGAGCGGCACGGGCCATGGCGCGCCCGCCGGCGCCTCCGGTGAGCACCAGCGTGCCATCGATGTCGAACAGCAGCAGCTTGATCACGAACGAAACCCCATACGCGCGAAGAATCCTTCCTTGAGCCGGCCATTCGCGGGTTCGAGCGTCAGGCTTCTCTGCGCCACCGCGGCGGCAAAATCCTTGTCCATCGTGAAGGTGAGAGCCGTGAGACGTCGTCGCTCGGCGACCGCGCGCACCTCACGGCCGAATGACGGCACCACGTCCCGCGGCAGCGTTGCCGACGGGTGCTCGAGCAGCAGGAGCGCTGGGCCCAGCGCCAGCGCGCGACCCAGCCGCAGGCGCATCCGATTCAGCGGATCGAGGCCATGACATGGCAACGCCCACACGGATTCCGGCAGGCCCACTTCGCTGGCGAGAGCCACCGCCTGGGCCGCAATCTCTGGCGGCGGTGGCTCGATCTCGATCGAAAGCGGCAGCGCCAGATTCTGAATCGGGCTCAATGCTTCGAGCAGCGCGGCGCGATCGCTGACGATGCCGAAGCGATCGAGCGAGGCCAGCCAGGCGTCACTGTCAGGAATGGCGCTGGTCAGCTGGCCGAACAGGGCAATCGAACCGGTGTCCGGCAGCGCGGCACCGGTCAGCAGGTTGACCAGCACTTCCGCAGCGGGCTGATCGAAGCCGATCAAGGCCAGCTGATCGCCGACACCAGCCTGCAGTCGTTCGATTCGCAAGGGACGCAGCGCGCCATACTGCTTGCTGACACCGATGATGTCGACGACGGGTTCGGTCACGCGCGGATGGTGAATGAAAGGATGAAATCGGCAATCATCTTTGACGTGGTTTCAGTATGACCGACCCCGCACATATCGATCCAGCGTCAGCGTTCGTGGCGGAGTGGGTGACACGGCTGACGGGCGCGACGCCCGCCAGGGCGCTGGATCTGGCGGCTGGTCGAGGACGCCACGCGGCCCTGCTCGCACGTGCCGGTCATCGGGTGTTCGC
>CADEEX010000289.1 GCA_902826465.1 uncultured Acidobacteriota bacterium | reverse complement strand
CGACACCAGCGCGGCGTACGCGTCGGCCTGCGGACCGGGGGCACGCTGCAGCTCGGCGATCATGTCGCCTTCGCCGTCCATGGCTGCCAGACCGGGGAGGTCGCCGGCGGCATGATTCGCGATCCAAACAAGCCCGTTGGCGACGAATTCGGCGCCAGTGGTAAACGGATTGTCGGGGAAGATCTCGAGCAGGTTGGCGAACCAGCCGACCGTGTCCTGCCATCGCTGCGGCGTGGCGAGTGGCGTGCCGGCATTCGGTGCCGCCACCAGAACGGCGCGATTCAGCTGAAACCGGTTGGCGAGTGGGCCGAGTGCTTTCCGGCGTTCGACGAGGTTCCGCAGCACCAGTCCGCCACGCGAGTGCGTGATCACGTCAAAGGTGGTGACCTGATCGGGTAGCGACTGAAGCAGCATTCTGGCGTTCTCTTCAGGCGTGCGGCTGATGCTGAAGTGATTGAACGCGAAGATGCGATCGTCGTAGAGCTCGCGGACACGATCGAAGAACGGAGTGCCAGCCAGACTCCCATAACAGGCGGCAGTGTGCGAGAAGGTGCCGTGCAGGAACAGGAGCGTGCGGTTTGGCGACACCGGAACTCCCGCGGCAAGCGTCCCCACGCCCAGCGAGTCCTTGTCGACCTTGAGCCAGCCTTCCTTGCGACCCGCGCGCTCCCACAGCGCTCGCTCGAGACTGCCGGCCAGTTTTGGCAGCAGATAGCTGGTCGCCTTGTCGACCGTCACCCGTCGGACTTCGACGAGAATGGCCTTGATCGCGGAGCCGACGAGGCCGCGCGTGGCACGCTGACGAGCGAGGACCTGAAAGCGCACGGCGGTGCGGCCGGCGCTTCGCGTCGGCGTCTGGTGCACCGGCAGGTGAAAGGTGAGCGCGCCAGATGCGTGCCTGATGGCGAGGTAGGCGGTCTTGTCTGGCGCGATGTCGTACGACACGTCGAGTTGATCGCCGGCCGGCGCTGCGCCGCGCGTCGTCGGTCCCTTGTCGAGGACGGTCTCCTCGACCACTCGTGCCTCAGCTGCAACAAAGGCTGGCGGCAAGCCATCGAGTGCAGTCGTGGCTCGCGTGCCACCACGGGTGCCGTCGCCCGAACGGACTCGCCATCCCGGTGAATTAACAGTAATGGCCATGACGATGAGTGCTCAGGAATGCGAGTGGCGGAAGGCGGCCATCGCCGTGTAGATGGCGCGCCGCGCTCGATTGAAATTCCCAAGGGGCTGATGTTCGCGCCGCGCGTGCCACGGGTTGAACGACGTTCGTTCGCACTCGCTGTCGCGTGACACCGCCTGTTTCGGAATGGTGATACGGGCCACGCGGCGATAGGGCGACGCCGACGATTCCCACTCGACGCTGGCGTCCTCAATCGGCATCGTCCGCGCATCCTTCTGAAACTGCACCTGCAGATCGAGGATGACGTCCTCAGCGGCCAGTGTGTCGCGCAGTCGTTCGTGCAGGTAGTCGGGAGTCAGCGGATCCGGCAGCGGCGTTCGGGCGCTGCTGGTGGGGGTCACGATGTACTTCACCGCGCGCCCCTCGCCGAAGAGATACGGCGTCGTGCTCCAATACGGAATCTCGACCGGGCTGCTATGGTGTTGCCTCGACGCCAGGGCAATGGCGGCCGCCTTCGGATGGCCGAGGAAGAAGAAGATTCGTCGCGCCCCGCCGGCTTCGTTGGACGACAAGAGGTCCAGGAACTCACGCGTCGCGCCAACCATCATCACGGGATGGCTGTTGAGGATGATGTCGTGCGACGTCTCGCCACTGGTAAGGTTTTCACCGCCGGCCTCGAGAATCTTGATCGACATGCCTCGAACATCGCGGTCGAGGTCCGTGTCTGACGAGGCATGCGCAAACCGGATGCGTGCGCGATACGTGTGCGCGTGACCAAACAGGCCGACCTTGAGCTCCCCTGGCAGGTCGGCGTCGACGGTCACCGTGGCGTCAACACACCCGGCGGCCCGGCCCTGGTTGAATCGGGGCATAGGGCCGGAGCCATGTCGGCGCTTGCCAGCCTCTTTGAGGAATTCGATGAATTGCGCGACTACGCGTTCTTCATCCGGATCGATGGTTTCTTTAGCCAGCTCGTGTGTATGGGTCACTGGACGTCCTGACGCGCATTGCTGCGAAGTTGAAGCATGGGTTCGGTAGGATAACGTCGCTCGCTGTCGTTGTGCACATCGCACATACGGTTCTTTGTTCGAGGAGCGCTCCGACGTCGTTGACTCGGGACAGGGCAAGAGGTGTGCATGCAGACGATTGAAGGATTCGACTTCTATCCGTTGGAGTTCGACAACGAGGGGCGCCTCGAGTCCGTACTCGAGTTCAGCTCCCTGGCATCGAGTGCCGAGCGCGCCACTGACATCATCTACCTGGCGCACGGCTTTCGAAATGACGTTCACGAGGCGACGACGCTCTACTCGAACTTTCTGCGCACGTTGCGGGGCCACCTCGGCAAGGCGGCGTTCAAGGACGTCGGTCGCCGCCGATTCATCGTCGCCGGCATTCTCTGGCCGTCGAAGCCGTTCCGTGAGGCCGGTGATGAGCGCGCCGAGGGCGGCACCCGGTCGATCGAGAGTCCCGTTGAGACCCGTGCACGCCTGACCGCTCGCCTCGAGACGCTGAAGCGCCAGGATGCGACGCCAGCGCAACGGCCTGCCCTGGACAAGGCGATCGCGCTGTTGCCGTCGCTCGAGGGCAATGCCAAGGCGCAGAACGAGTTCGTGAAGCACGTGCTGTCGATCGTGAACACAAAGGCGAGCGATGGCGAAGGTGTTGATGCCCTGAATCGGCGGAGCGGGGCCGAGGTCCTCGCGCGGCTGAACGACGCGCCGACGCACGACGCCAAGGGGGGCACTCGAGGGCTTGGCGACCTCGTCGGCAACATCACTGGCGCCGTGGGGCAGTTCCTGAATCTGACGACGTGGTACGTGATGAAGGATCGGTCGGGTACGGTCGGCGCGACCGGTGTGGCGGAGATGGTGCGGCAGGTGGCGGCGCGCAATCCGGGCATCCGCACACACCTCGTGGGACACAGTCTGGGCGCCAGATTGATGGCGTCGTGTGCGAAATCGCTGGCGAGGGAACCGCGCATTCAGCCGGACTCGCTGACCTTGCTCGAGGGCGCGTTCTCGCACTTCGGCTTCAGTGTCGACAACGGCAAGGGAACTCGGGGGTTCTTCCGGGACGTGATCGACCAGAAGGTGGTGAAAGGCCCGTTCGTCTCGACCTTCTCCGCGCAGGACACCGTGGTGGGGAGGGCGTACTCGATCATGTCCAGGCTCGCGAAAGACAATTCGCGCGATATCGGTGACGCCAGCGACGAGTATGGCGGCATCGGTCGCAACGGTGCGCTCAGGACCGCTGAAGTGCTGACGCAGCGGATGCGGGCCCCTGGATCGCCCTACGAGTTCACCATGGGTGTCATCAACAACCTCGACGGATCCGACGGCTTCGTCAAGGACCACAGTGATGTCACCAACGACGCGGACCCGTGGACCTGTCTTTGGGTGTAGACTCCCAGCCGTACCGAGGCGTCCTGTCTCGTCGGTTCAAACGGAGAGAGTGACATGGAACGAAAGCACGCGTCAGAGTTTCCCCAGGAACTGCTCGATCTGTTCCACGAGTACCAGCACGGCGACATCACCCGCCGGACGTTTCTCACGCGCGCCCAGAAGTTTGCCGTCGGCGGCCTGACGGTCGGTGCCCTGTTCGACAGTCTCAAGCCGAACTACGCCTGGGCGCAGCAGGTGCCAAAAGACGACGCCCGCATCAAAACCGAGGTGGCGACGGTGCCGTCGCCGCAGGGCAATGGCAGCATCAAGGGACTGCTGGCGCGGCCGGCGAACGCGACCGGGAAGTTGCCCGTCGTATTGGTGGTTCATGAAAACCGCGGACTGAACCCATATATCGAAGACGTCGCCCGTCGGTTCGCGGTGGCGAATTTCGTCGCTTTCGCGCCGGATGGCCTCACCTCAGTCGGCGGGTTTCCCGGCGACGACGAGAAGGGGGCGGCCGCGTTCCGTACTGTCGACGGCATGAAGATGGCGAACGACTTCGAGGCCGCCGCGCGGTGGCTCAAGGGCCACGCGGCGTCGAACGGCAAACTTGGCGCCGTCGGCTTCTGTTATGGCGGCGGCGTCGTCAACACGCTGGCCGTGCGTCTGGGCGCCGATATGGCGGCCGGCGCGCCGTTCTACGGGCGCCAGCCTGGCGCAGAGGACGTCGCGAAGATTCGCGCCACGATCATGGCGCACTACGCGGAGACCGATCCTGGGATTGCCGCAGGTATTCCTGCCTTCGAGCAGGCGCTGAAGGCGGGCGGCAAGAGCTACCAGCTGTTCACGTACCCCGGAACACAGCACGGCTTCCACAACGACACGACGCCGCGCTACAACGAGGCGGCCGCCAAGCTCGCGTGGCAGCGCACGCTCGAGCTGTTCAACAAGACCCTGCGCAGCTGATCGTGTCGCCGCAAGTCTTGCCACTGAGGCGCTGAGACACCGAGGAAATCTGTGAGGCACTCTTTGCGAGCGGCACTGGCCACCGGTTTGTTCGTCGCCGCCGCTGTCCTTTCGCTGCATCCGCAGGCGCCGCCTGCGGCAACGTTCTACGATCACGCGCGGCTCATCACGGGTGATGGCCGCGCGCCAATCGCCGACGGCGCGTTTGTGGTGCAGGGCGGACGCATCGCCGCCATCGGACCGAGTGGCAGCGTGACAGCGCCACAGGGCGCGCGGCGGGTCGACCTCACCGGACGCACGGTGATGCCGACGCTGGTCAACGTGCACGTGCACATTGGCTACGAAGGCTACACGAGCTGGAGCGCCAGCAACTACACGGCCTTGAACGTTCTCGATCACCTGCAGCGCGAGGCCTACTACGGCGTTGGCGTCACCCAGTCGGTCGGCAGCAGTCCCACCGATGCGTCGCTGCAGTTTGTCCGCGATCAGGCGGCGGGGAAGTTTCCGCCCGCGTCCCGATTCATGTTCATGCCCGGTCTGGCGCCGCCCGGCGGCGGGCCTGATGCCATCCTGATCAAGGGCACCAAGGAACTGGGCGCGGTCTACGAACTGACCACCGCCGCCGAGGCCACGGCCACCGTCCGCGGGTTCAAGGAGCAGGGCATTCGGCACGTCAAGATCTGGGTCGACGATCGGCGTGGCACATATCCGAAGATGACGCCTGAGGTCTACAACGCCGTCATCGCAGAGGCGCACCGGCAGGGCATCACGGTCCACGCGCACGCCATTGCGATGGCCGACCAGAAGATCGTCGTCCGGGCCGGTGCTGATGTGCTGGTGCACACCGTTGGCGCGGAGCCGATCGACGAGGAGCTGAAAGCGCTGGTGAAAGAGAAGCGCCCGTACTGGACGACCGTGATTGGACTGGGCGACAAGAGCGAAGCGTGCGACCACGACGGCTTTGTTGACGCGACCTATCCGGCTTCGACGCTCGAGGAAATTCACGAGAAGGACTGTGGTCCGCGTGGACCGAACGCGGTAAATCGTGAACGGGCGCTAGCCGTCAACGTGCGCGCGATGGTCGATGCCGGCGCACGACTGGTGCTCGGGACCGATGCCGGCATTGACGCCAGGCACGCGTTCGGCTGGGCCGATCATCACGAGATGTCACGCTGGGTGGAACTCGGCCTGACACCGGCGGAAGCGATCGTTGCGGCGACCTCGCGACCGGCCGAGCTGCTGGGGCTGACCGACACAGGCACCCTGGCCACCGGCAAGCGCGCCGACTTCATCGTGCTCGCGGCCAACCCGCTCGAGAACATCCGCAACACCCGCACGATCGAGTCGGTCTATCTCGGCGGTGCGGCACTCGACCGGGCCGCGCTGGCCGCAGCGTTCCGGGCGAAGCCGTAATCTCCCCGTCTCCCGTCGGGGCCGCCGAGCCAGGGGGATCCGGAGATCCGGAGATCCACTGCGAAGCCCCTCCAGAAATATATGTGCTAGATCTGTAGCATGTGTGCTACAA
>CADEEX010000288.1:3758-6014 GCA_902826465.1 uncultured Acidobacteriota bacterium | reverse complement strand
ACGTCGACATCGCGCCGCAACTGCAGTGGAAGATCGAGTACCGCGGCGACTTCTCTGATGTCGACTACTTCGCCAAGGACGACGGCACCTTCACCAGCAGCCAGCAGTCCGTCGGCTTCGGTTTCACCTACTTCTTCAGCTCGAAGCAGTAGCGGAAATCGCGGAGGCGAGAGATCGATGCGGTGAGGCTGGCGGAAATGGCGGACAACTCCATGGGGTGCGATTCACAGCTCATCATCTGTGCCGACGGGACCGTGCTGGCGGCGACCGGAGGTTTTCCGGCACGCATCGTCACTCATCGGCTGGAAGACGGCGACGAGTTGCCACCGGCAGCCGTCGCCGCCGCCGCCGAACTCGTTCGCGAACTGAATCGGTCAGGACAACCCTCTCTCACCACATCGATTGCACTGCAAGGCGGGGGAACGGGCCAACTCATCGCCATCAGGGCACTTGGTCTTCGACGGTTGCCGACCGACCTGCGCGCGCTGTTACCGGCCAAACTCGCCGTGCTCACGTTCCAGGCGCGCGCGGTCAACGTCGCGCTGACCACGACCGTGGACGAGGCAGTTCCGGAAACGGTCCATGTTGATGCCGAGAAGCTGGCATGGGCGGTCACCACCCTGGTCGGCAATGCGCTTCGGTACATGAGCCCGCGCTCCCATCGAGTCGGTATGGGCACGATCCGGGTCGTGGTCGGCTTCGATGCGGCGGCCGCGCAGCTGACGACGGAGGTTCACGATGACGGCCCGGGAATTCCCGCGGACACGGTCGCGCGGCTGTTTCGTCGCGATGGCCTGAATGTCGCCGGCGCGGGTCTGTCGCTGCTGGTGATGTCCGACATCTGCGCCGCACACGGCGGGGCGATGAGTGTCCACAGCGACACAAGTGGAGCCACTCACGGAACGGTGGTCCGGTTGATCTGGTCCGCGCGCTGAGGCAGGAGACCCGCTAGTCGACACAGCACATCGCGTGCGATATCGGAATTCATCCTACGGCATATGAAGGCGGGCGGGGTCACCGTCGATAAACCCACCGTCACATGAGTCCCTCGGAGCCATGCAAAACCGCGCAGTGGCCAGTGTGCCCCTAAGCGAGTTGGGCCGCGACTCGGGCACCAGCGCCAACCTGGCGTCGGCCGTGGTGCGTCCGGCCACCTGGCGGGCGGTCGACGACCTGTTGGCACTGATCGCCGACTTCTGCGCCAGCGTCGACCAGCCAGACGATGCGTCGTTGCAGCAACTGGTGGATCAGGCGCGGAGCGCGATCCGCGCGGCGCAGCAGCCCGATGCCGTCGCCTCGCTGGTGGACGCCTGTGACAAGAGCTGTCGAGAGGTGCTGCGCGCCCTTGCACAGCGCACACAGGAAAGCCGCGAAGAAATTGCCACGCTGGTGCTGATGGTCCGCGAAGCGCTGTCCGAAGTGTCGACGGGCGGCGACGACTTCAACGCCACGGTCGCCGGTTCGGTCGAGCGCTTTCAGGCACTGGCCGACGTCGACGACATCGGGCTGCTGAAGCGGCACCTGATCCACGAGGTGTCGACCCTGCGCACCGCCGCCGAAGAGCGGCAGCGCTTCTGGGAAGAGACCGGCGCCGGTTTCGAGTCGAAGATCAAGACGCTCGAGAAGCAGCTTGATGCCACCAACCAGGATGCCGCGATCGACGCCTTGACACACCTCGGGAATCGCCGCGCGTTCGACCGCATCCTCCGCGACCTGAGTGCCAGAGCCGAAGGCTTCGCCCTGGCGCTCGTCGACTTCGACTTTTTCAAGCAGGTGAATGACACCTGGGGGCACCTGGTGGGCGACAACGCGCTTCGATCGGTGGCGGCCGCGCTTTCCAAATCGGTGCGTGGCACCGGCGGCGACCTGGTCGCCCGTCTCGGCGGCGACGAGTTCGCGGTGGTCATTCCCGGACTGAGCGTGCGGCAGATGATGCTGCGGATGCGGATGGTCAGCTCTCACCTGCTGGCGACGAAACTGGAGGGCGCCAGCGCACCGGTCCGAATCACGCTCAGCATCGGGGTAAGCACCTATGCGGCCGGCGACGACATTCAGTCGCTGCTCGCCCGCACCGACGAGGCGCTCTATGAAGCCAAACGCCTGGGACGGCACCGGGTCGTCGGCACGTCGCCCGGCCAGGCTGGCTACGAGGTGCTGGCCGCCCTCGGCGAGTGATTGAGCCAATGTAGTGTCCGGCTTTAGCGGACATTGCGACACTTCTAAAACGACAGGCGCACCCCGAACTGCAGTGTGCGC
>CADEEX010000288.1:0-3658 GCA_902826465.1 uncultured Acidobacteriota bacterium | reverse complement strand
GCGGACATTGCGACACTTCTAAAACGACAGGCGCACCCCGAACTGCAGTGTGCGCGGGTCGCCCACCGCGGTAATCGTGTTGAAGCTCGCCGCCGGATTCGACGGATACGAACCGGTGCCCCAGGTGGTGTTTCGCGTCACCGCGTTGGCGCGGTTCGTGAGATTGAACGTCTCGAGCATCGCCTCGATGCGGCGGTTGCCGCCGATCCGGAACGCACGGCTGATGCGCAGGCTCGCCGTGAAGAAATCGGTGCCGTTGCCGGCGTTGCGCGGAATGAATTCAACCGCGCGCACGTCGAAGTTGGCCGCCTGCACCGAGCCGTCGGCGTAGGGCCGCCCTCCGGTGCCCTGGAGGCTGTTGACACCGGTGACGATGTTGAACGGCAGCGCCGAGTAGTACTGAATCATCGTGCTCGCCAGGAACCCGTGGCTGATCTTCTCCCACGCGGTTGAGCCCGCCGTCATCGGGGTATTCACTGACACGCTCACCACCATGCGGTGCCGCTGATCGTTGTCCGATCGTCCCCAGTCCTTCATCACGTTGCTCGGGTCGGTCGGCGAACTGAAGAACGCCTCGCCGAGGTTGTTCATCGACTTCGACAGCGTGTAGGTGAGGCGCACCGACGACCAGGTGCTCGGCCGCTGCAGGTAGGTCAGGTGCAGGCCGTGATAGTTCGACGAGCCCGCTGCCCGATACTCGTTGTTGTTCATGTAGGTCGACACCGGCCGGCAGCCGTTGTTCGTCCCAGCGGCCACACACGTCGGCACGTTCTGGTTGATCGACATCAACAGGCTCTCGCCCTTGAAGTACTGGTAGCCGACGGTGACCACGCGGCTGGCCCCGAGCGAACGTTCAACTTCGAGGTTGGCCTGCGTCGAGTACGCGTTCTGCAGATTCCTGTCCATCGTCTGCGGCGAGACGAGGGCGGTCGACGGCAGGCGGTCGGGCAGAATGTTTGGAAACACCGGAGCGCCGGTCTGCGTGGGCAGCACCCCGGACACCGACGGCTGCCGCAACTGAGTGATGTCGGTGGTATTGCCGGCCGACATCAGCGCATTGGCAACGCCGCGTAGCGGCACACGATCGAAGAACAGTCCGGCGCCACCGCGAATCACGAGATCCTGCGAATTGGTCGGCGACCAGGCGAAGCCGGTGCGCGGCGACACGTTGTTGGTGTCGGTGTTGATGCTCTCGAGGTACTGCAGATCGTAGCGAACGCCGAGGTTCAGGGTCAGTCCTGAGGTGGCGTGCCACTCGTCCTGCACGTACATCCCGAGGTTCGGGTTCTTCTGATTCAGCACCGGGTTGCCGAAGGTCTGCGCATAGCCGTTGTAGTTGCCGCTCAGGAAGTTGGCGAGCGATGAGAAGGTGTAGCTGCCGCGGAAGCTGCGAAGGAAGGTGATCGTGTCGTCGTTGTAGGTGAAATCGACACCGCCGCGCAGCGCGTGGTTGCCAGCGTGGTGCGACAGGTTGTTGACGATCTGGAACAGCGTGTTCTGCCGACGGGTCGGACTGCTCGAGAACGTCCCGAACGTCGCCACACCGGAGATGGTCACCTGCGGGCCGACGATGTCCGTGGAGTAGGCCTCCAGATCGCCGTGCGACACCTGGGCACGCGTTTCGTTCACCGTATTGGACGACAGCGACCAGACGTTGCCCACGGCAATCGACTGGTCGGTGTTCAGGACGCTGGTCGATCCCGAGGGCGCGTTCAGAACGCCGGCACCGCGGGCATTGCTCGAGTCGACGTTGTAGGCGGCATACCGCACGCTCAACTGATCGCCGCCGCTCACCTGATGATCGATCTTGCCGAGCACATTCAACGTGTGGACCGGATTCGGGTAGATGCCGGTGGTCACACCCTGTCCCTGATAACCCACTTGCGCCAGCCGCGCGTTGATCGCGTCGGTATTCGCCTGGGTGATGGTGGTGACACCGGTCTGGTTCAGCAGTTTCCGCTCGACGTTGGCGAAGAAGAATGTGCGGTTCGCTACCAACGGTCCACCGAGGCTGCCGCCGAACTGCTGCTGATCCATCGGTAGCTTGGTGCCGGTAATCGCGTTCTTGCCGTTGAAATTGTCGTCGCGAATGAAGTCGTAGACCGTGCCACGCAGGGCGTTGGTGCCACTCCTGGTCACCACGTTCACGTAGCCACCGAGGGCGCGGCCGAGTTCGGCCTGGCCGCCACCGGTGACCACCTGGAACTGTTCGACCGCGTCGACACCGAAGGTGATGCCGGAGAGTCCGGCGGCATCGTCGTTGGCCGAGAGGCCGTCCACAATGAAGCCGTTCGAGAGGTTGCGCTGGCTGGCGATTGAAATGCCCCCACCCTGCACGCCGGACGTCTCGGCGAAGAGCTGCGTGCTGTTGAGGCCGGTCGGCGAAACACCGGGCACCAGCAGCGCGAGATCGAGGAAATTGCGGCCGTTCATCGGCAGGTTCTGCACCTCCGCCTGAGGCACGGTCCCGACGATCTGGCTGCGCGCCGTCTCGAGGGCCCGGCTCTCGGCAACGACGGTGATGGCAGCGTCGATGCCGGCCACTTCGAGGGTGATCGGCAGGTCGAACGCCGACCCGGCCCTGAGGACCAGGCGCTGGGCGTTCTCCTTGAACCCCTGCAGTCGTACCCGCAACTCGTAGGGTCCGATGCGCAGGTACGGGAAACGGAAGCGTCCTTCGTCGTCTGTCGCAGCCTCGACCGCCACGTTGGTGTCGGTCTGGCGCACGACAACGGCCGCCCCTGGAACCGCCATGCCCTGCTGGTCAACCACACGTCCACCGACGGTGGCCTGGTTGACCGTTTCCTGAGCCGCCACCGCACCAAGCATGGCCAGCTGGACCACGCACAGCGCCACCAGCCCACGAATCTTCGACGTCATGTCCCTCTCCCCGCGCTCAGACAACCAAATCCACACGGCCCCGATTTCCAGGCTGCTTGATGATTGTGGGTGAGGGACGGGAGCCCTACCTGCGACACGATGTCGCAGGTCGAAGAAATCTGGGTCGTAGACCTCGGCGGCTGTATGTTAGAACACCTGGAGACGATCCGTCACCGAGTCTTCGCCGCCGTCCTGGCTATGTCGTGTCTCGCCGTCTCCGCGCTGACCCGCGCGCAGGCGCCCACAGTCGTCGAAATCGCCGCCTCCTGGCACATCCTTGCGTTGCTCTCAGACGGGTCGGTGGTCGCGCTTGGCGAAAACCGTTCGGGACAGCTCGGTCGGCCCAAGGTGATCCGCCGGTTCCTCCCGTCACAACGCGTCGACCTGCCGCGCAAAGCCATCCAGGTGGCCACGGGAGAGGACGTCTCTTATGCGCTGCTTGACGATGGGACGGTGTGGGCCTGGGGCCGTGGTCAGTCGGGCGCGCTCGGCGTCGAGTTGAAAGACGGCAGCGAACGACACACGCCAATGCCGATTGGCGGGCTCGACGGAGTACGGCGCGTCGTCGCCGATGGCGAGGCGGCGATGGCGATTATGGCGGACGGCACGGTCCGGGCCTGGGGGCCGCTGCCACCGTTCCTCACCGATGGGCGTCGTGTCTATCCCGGTGTGATCAGTCCGCTGCCGATTCGCGGCCTCGAGGACGTGGCCGACGTGGCGGGCGGCGTGAACTCCGGGTCGGCCGTGGGACGCCGCGGGCGGGTCCTGCAGTGGGGGA